>NZ_JAODBU010000001.1:0-53483 GCF_025336545.1 Eubacterium album
TTGTGTACTTTTTTTCTTTCTCTTGCCATAATTAAGGCCTCCTATAATAATAAATTTTATCATAGAAGGCCTATTAATTATATTTAAATATTAATTTACAGAAAAACTTTCACACTCTCTTTTTTAATATAATATGCATCAAAATGATAACTTTACAATATTATTCTGGAACTTTTTTGCAAAATAATTTAATAAATTGTTATTGAATATCCATTTTCAAATTCTTCTGATGGTTTTAATTTGTTTCCGTATTCTCTATCCTGTAATTCTCCATCAAAATCCTTAGAGTCACATCTACCGCACCATGGTTCTAAACAGATAAATGGAGCATTTTTCTTTGCAGGAGACCAAATACCACAAAGTGGCATATCAAATTCAACTTTTACATATTCATTTTTATTTGAATCTAATAATGAAAGACTATGAATCTGATTATCCTCTACAATTAAAGCGTCATCGTCAAACATATTTTTTGTTATATTAAATATTCCTTTATTATCAACAGTTATTTTATATGTTGCACTTGTATCCTTTACACCACCTTCGGCAATTTTGAAATATGTAAATTCATTTTTGCAATCCGTTTTAATATAACACTGACTTTGTTCTTCACCATCATTAATAGGACAATAAAAAGCCGGATGTGCTCCAATTGAAAAGTACATTTCCTTTGTATCATTGTTTTTAACTTTCCACATTACCTTAATATTATTTTTCTCTAATTTATACCCAATTTCTAAAGAAAAAATAAAAGGATATTTTGCAATTGTTTCATCAGATGCATTTAAGACAAACCATATTTCATCTGACTTACTAGTTAGAAGTTGGAATTCCATATCTCTTGCGAACCCATGCTGTCCCATAGAATATTCTTTTCCATCATACTTATATTTCTTGTCTTTTAAGCTTCCAACAAAAGGAAATAAAACAGGTGAATGTCTTTTCCAATATTTTTCATCTGCATTCCATAAATATTCTTTGTCATTTTTCTTGTTTTTAATTCTTGATAATTCAGCACCAACAGAATTAATTTCCACGTACAATTCTTCATTTTCTAAAACAATTTTTTCCATATGTTTTTTTACCTTTCAATTATAAATTATTTTATGTAAAATTCCGATAATACATATTTTCTAAATCCGTCAATCTGCTAAAGATAAACTGTTATGACAATTTTTCAACTATTGTTTTAAATTTCATGCTGTTTGAAGCTTTTACTAAAATAGAGTCATTTTCTTTTAATATGTCATCCATTTTGTTTTCAAATTCTTCTTTTGTTTCAAAATAAAGCACTTTAATATTTTTATTATTTTCCTTTGCAGCATCTGCAATATTTTTTGCTAATTCACCTATGCATATAACAACATCAATGCCAAGATTTGCAGCATGCATTCCAACTTCTCTATGGAGTTGTTTTTCATTTTCTCCTAATTCATACATATTTCCAAGAATTGCTACTTTTCTGGTATTTGCTTCATTCAATACGCTTAAAGAAGCTTTCATGGACATAGGATTAGCATTATAACAATCATCAATAACAACATATTTATCTGTATGGAAAATATTATTTCTTCCACTTATAGCCTTAAGACTTCTAATACCCTTATCTATTTCTTCTGTTGTCATCCCAAAATGTTTTCCAAAACATGAAGCAGCCATCGCATTGTAAATCATATGATGACCAGGAATTGGTATTATTGTTTCAAACTCTTCGTCAAAATATCTTATTGTAACTTTTGTTCCTTCAATTCCTAATGACTGATATTTAACTGCACAAACATCTCTATCTGTTTCTATTCCAAAGAAAACAGGCTTAACTCCTCTTACATCTTTTATTTGTGACAACTTGTCATCATCACCATTTAAAACTACATATGCATTTTCCTTAAGGTTATCAAAAATTTCTGTTTTTGCCTTAAATACACCATCTCTATCTCCTAAATTTTCCAAATGACATGTACCAATATTTGTTATAACACACGCATCCGGTTTTGAAATTGCAGACAATCTGTGCATTTCCTCAAAATCACTAATTCCCATTTCAATAACAGCGATATCATGATTTTCTCTTATTTTAAGTATTGTTAAAGGCATTCCGATTTCATTGTTGTAATTACCTTGTGTTTTTAGGACATCAAATTTCTGTTCTAAAACAGACGCTATTATTTCCTTTGTGCTTGTCTTTCCAACACTTCCTGTTATTCCAATTATTTTACAGTCAAGTTGTTCTCTGTAAAATGTCGCAATTTCTTTTAATGCTAACGCTGTAGACTCTACCTTAATATAAGGATATTCTTCTGTTTCCAGAATCTTTTCTGACAATGTTACAAGCGCACCTTTTTCAAAAACCTGTGGAATAAATTTATGTCCGTCCACAACATTACCAACAAAAGGTATATATAAATATCCTTCTTCTATTAGTCTGCTATCTTTTTCAACACCTGTTATTTCTTTGTCTAATAATGATTTATCTCCATAAAACTTACCATTACATGCCTTTGTAATGTTTTCAATTGTCATATTTTTCATCAATATTTCCTGTTGATTTAATATTAAATATATACGTTTATTATACTGTATTATTTATTGAATTTATTTCAAATAGCAATATTAACTCAACTTTCTCCTTAATTTTTACTTATATTTTTTCATTGAAACATTAATCAAATGTTCACAAAGCTGTGGAAATTCCATTCCCATTGCTCTTGCTTCCTGTGGCACAAGACTTGTAACTGTCATTCCCGGTAAAGTATTTACTTCTATACAATACATTGAGCCATCTTTTTTCATCAAAACATCTGCTCTCGAATAAGTTACTATTCCAAGTGCTTTACATGCTTCCTCTGCCAATTTCTGCATTTTCTTTGTAAGTTCTTCATTAATTTGTGCCGGACATACATCTTCTGTTGCACCCGGAAGATATTTATTCTTGTAATCATACCATCCTGTTTTTGGAATAATTTCAACTATCGGTAAAGCCTTTCCATCAACAACACCTACAGAAAATTCTCTTCCTTCAACAAATTCTTCAATTACAATTGTATCTTCTAATGCAAAACACTCTTTTAAAGCTGCATCGTAATCTTTTTCATCTTTTACAATAACTACTCCTACACTAGAGCCGCCATTGCTTGCTTTAACTACAACCGGAATCTTCATTCCATAATCACTTAAATTTGTACTTTCACCTTTTTTTATCCATATTCCTTTTGGAGTAGATACATTCTGAGCCATAAATATCTGCTTTGTAATACTTTTATCCATGGCTAATGCACTTGCAACACTTCCGTCTCCTGTATACTTTATTCCATGCAGATCAAATGCAGCCTGACATTTTCCATCTTCTCCATTTGAACCATGAAGAGCCATAAATACAATATCTGCCTGCTGGCATATTTCAAATACATTTTCACCAAAGAAGCCTTTTCTTTCTTTCTTTACTTTATCAACATCTTTTGATAATTTCTGTAATTTTTCCTTTTCAGCCTGTACATCAAAACCACTTACATCTAAAAGATTTTTATTTTCATTTCCAAAAAATACGTCTAAAAGCACAGCATTATGTCCAATACTTCTTAAAGCATCACACACCATTGAACCTGAATTTAACGATACTTCTCTTTCTGTACTTGTTCCACCGCATAAAACTACAATATTCATTGTGTTACCTCCAATTTATTTATATGCACAAATTACTGCCGATATTTTTCTTTATTTTAATAAATAACATAATACATAATTACTTAAATGCCATTCAACATTTAACTATACCATAGTAATTTAAATATTCAAGCCACTTGAATATATATATTTGTCTATATATTCATCAAGCCTTTGTTTTTCTTCATCTGACACTTCAATTTCGCCATCTTCAATTCTATTTACCATATCAGCTGCAGTTTTTAAAATGCTTGCATCACTGTAAATATCACCTAGTTTAAACTCCATATCACCACTTTGTCTTACACCGAAGAAATCTCCCGGACCTCGTAATTTAAGGTCTTCGTTGGCTATTTCAAATCCATTATTTGAATGATTAAGTATTTCAAGTCTCTCAGAAGCTTTCTTTGTTTCTGAGGCATTAATAAAAATGCAATACGACTGATATTTTCCTCTTCCTACTCGTCCTCTAAGTTGGTGCAGCCCTGCAAGTCCAAATCTTTCTGCATTTTCAATCATCATAACTGTAGCATTAGGGACATTTACTCCAACTTCAACCACCGTAGTTGATACTAATATCTGTATTTCATTTTTAGCAAATCTATCCATTATCTCATTCTTCATTGCAGGCTTCATTTTTCCATGTAAATATTCTATGTTTATATATGGTGGAAATATGTTTTTTAATGTATCGCAATAGTCAATTACATTTTCACCTTCAATAGCTTCGCTAAATTCAACAGTCGGGCAAATTATATATGCCTGTCTGCCTTGTACTACCTGTTGTTCTATAAACTTATAAGCATTCGGTCTGTAATTTGTACCAACAACGCAGTTTTTGATTGGTAATCTGTTCGCTGGTAATTCATCAATAATTGATATGTCCAAATCTCCGTACATAATAATTGCAAGAGTTCTTGGAATCGGAGTTGCACTCATTACAATTATGTGTGGCATTGAACCTTTATTTGCAATAGATTCTCTCTGTCTTACTCCAAATCTATGCTGTTCATCAGTTATTACTAATGCTAAATTTTTATAATTAACTGAATCCTGAATCAATGCATGTGTTCCAATAATAATTGACACTTCTCCACTTTCTATTTTTGCATATGCTTCTCTTTTTTCTTTTGCTTTCATTGAACCTGTAAGTAAAACGGTATTTATATTTAGTTCATTTTCTGCAATTAATTCATTAATGCTTTCCAAATGTTGTCTTGCAAGAACTTCAGTCGGTACCATTATTGCTCCCTGATATCCACTTAATGATGCACTTATAAGAGCCAATGTTGCAACTATCGTTTTTCCCGAACCTACATCTCCTTGTATCAGTCTATTCATTACTTTAGAACCGGACATATCTTTTTCAATTTCATTCCATGTTCTAAGCTGTGCATTTGTCAGTTTATATGGCAAATCATTTATTATCGTTGAAATTACTTCTGAATTATTTATAACAAACCTATTTTCATTATCTTTATCACTATCTTTAAATTTTCTAAGTGAATATGTAAAATCAAAAAATTCATTAAAAATTATTCTGTCCTTCGCCTGCTTTAACTCCATTTTATTTTTAGGAAAATGAATCTGCATATATGCTTTATTTATATCAATCAGACCTCTCTCTTTAAGTACCGCACCTGGCATATATTCTTTAACCGGCAATTCAACTTTAATAGCCTGCACAACCGCTTTTGTAACCATTTTTTCAGTTAAACCCGAAACTAGAGGATAAATAGGTTGCATTTTATCTAACAATTCTTTATATTCATTTATCTTATAAATTTTTGGCTGTTCTAAAACAAACGCTCCTCTATTCTCCTTAACCATACCTCTAAATACAAAACTTGATCCTGGTTTTAATGTGTTCTTTAGATATGCTGCATTAAACCACGTTGCCCGAATAACATTTTTAGTATCATCCTGTAAATATGCTGTTACAATTTGTAAATTACGAACACGTCTGATTTCAATCTGCTTATAAACTATTGCTTTAACCGCACATATTTGATTACATTTAAAATCACGTATCCACAACGGCATTTCATATATATCATAATTCCTTGGATAGTATTTAAGCAGGTCATCCGTTGTATGAATGCCTGCTTTATTAAATACTTTTTCTGTTTTTTCTCCAATGCCCTTCAATTCATTTATATTCATATGATTGCTCCAAATCTGCTTTGTTAAATCATTTCTTATCATAACTATATCTATGATAACATATAAACTTATTTTATCACATTTCTTATTAGGAAAAAACTTTTTATTTAATTAAATCCATTACAAATATTACTTTAAATAAATCTCCATCCAAAATAATATCAAATGTTCCACCGTGATTTTCAACTATACTTTGTGCTATAGATAATCCTAATCCACTACCTTCAGTACTTCTTGAAACATCACCTCTAATAAATCTTTCCGTTAACTGATCACTGTTAAAGTTCAACTGACTCTCAGAAATATTTTTAACTTCAACTCTTACTTTTGAGCCAACAATATTCGCATCAATATATACTCTTGTATTAGCCAAAGCATATTTGTAAATATTTCCATAAAGATTTTCTAATAATCTCCACATTTTTCTTCCATCAGCAAAAATATAAACTACATCTTCAGGAAAATTTGTAACAATATTTAGTTTCTTATCTTCAAATTTTTCTTCATATTCACCTAAACTTTGTCTGATAAGTTCTGTAAGATTAATCTTTGTTTTTGTCAATTTAATTGTTCCGGAGCTTAACTTAGATGCTTCAACTAAATCATCTACAAGTATCTTCAAACGATTTGATTTTTCTTCCAAAATCTTTACATATCCTTGTGCCTTTTCATTTTCGAGTTCTTCCTGATCTAACAAATGAACATAGTTAATAATTGATGTAAGAGGTGTTTTAATGTCATGTGATACATTAGTTATCAGGTCTGTTTTCATACGTTCATTCTTAACATTCTGATCAACTGCCTTATCAATTCCCATTCCAATACTATTTACACTATGTGCCATTCTACGGTTAATTCCAAAAAAAAGCTTTTCGTTTATCGTTCTTTTTGTATCTCCGCTTGCAATCTTATCTGTTTCTTCATTTATAAATTCATATTCAACCAAAAACTTCCACAATACAACTGCTAAAGCTACTGTTTCTATTAGCAATGCTATAACTAATAAACCAAAAGAATAAAATATGCTATAAATCGCACTGTCTATTAAAGCGACTGTAATAATCACTATCATAAAAATAATAACTTTAACCGTTGTTTTTAAATTAGTCCACAACGCTTCGCTTTTCTTAAATACAATATAAAGCAGACTTGTTCTAATGAGGGATTTTGCTTTTAATCTACGTATAATACTCATTACAAATTGAACGATAATTTCTGAGCATACAAAAATTATTGCTGATAAAACTATTTTAAGAATGTTTTGATTAATTACATTATCAATTTCATCAGTATAAAAACCTCTGGATGCTGCATTAATAATTAAGGTCACAACAAAACCTGATACTGCAACTAAATCCCACCATGAATAATCAATAGTATATAAATATGCCGGTTCCTTCCATTTATTCTTGCCTGTTGTAATAGCAAGTCCAATACCTGCTATACCTGCAATCACACAACTAAGTCCAAGAATAACAATCATTATGTTGTATTTTAAAATTTCCTTTTTTGAAGTAACTACATCTTTTACATAATAACTTAAATTAGTATCATATGGGTATGTTGTATTAACAGCCATTAAAACATATAAATCATTGTAATCTGTAAATGTTTTACACTTGCTGTTAAATATTTCAGCTGTAAAAAACTGTTTATCTAAAGTACAGATTTTTATATCGTTCAACTGGTCATACAAAAAATATTCTTTATATTCATTTGATGTAAGAATCTTCTCGGCATCCTGTGTATTATATTCTATATGCTGCCCATCTACATCGGTATACGAAATCTTGTACGATACATTTGAATCTATATTATTCATATACTTACTCGAATATTTATACAGTGAATAATCACAAAAGAAATTAAAAATTGCTTTACTTTCAGTTGAACTATATTCAGGATTTCTATCCATAAAATCCTGTAAATTATAATCACTTGAATACTCTAAATAATCACTATATGCATTATTGTCGTCTTCATATCTGCCATTATCATAATAATCACTATTTCCATAATAGTCACCCATATTATACTCTGATGAAATATCCTGTTTATCATACATTTCAATCAATTGCTTTATAGTATAACTGGAGTTAGGCAATACCGCATTTTCATCTTTACCATATTTATCATAATATGTTGCAATATTTCCAACATCTGATAACAATGCTGAAAATGATGATTCAACAATATTATTGTAATTTCTCATTGCCTCATTTCTGGACATTATAGTTTTATCGTTAAACTCGAAGTACATAGAAGAATAACATATTCCCACAATTCCTATGGCAATTAAAACATTAAAAATTGTTTTCCATTTTTTCATAAGGTACACTCCTACATTTTTTCGATTTTATATCCTAAACCCCAAACTACTTTTAAGTATCTTGGTTCTTTTGGATTAATCTCTATCTTTTCTCGAATGTGTCTTATGTGAACAGCTACAGTGTTGTCAGCAGAAATTGCAGGTTCATTCCAAACACTTTCATATATCTGCTCAATTGTATAAACCCTTCCCGGATTCTTGATAAGCAGAAGCAAAATGTTATATTCATATGGTGTTACTTTTACAGGTTCACCATCAACCGTAACCATTTTTCTGTCATCATCAATCTCAAGACCTCCAACAACATATGTATTACTTTTCTTTTCAGCTATATTTCCAAACTGTGTATATCTTCGTATCTGTGATTTAACTCTGGCAACCAACTCTAACGGATTAAACGGCTTTGTAATATAATCATCCGCTCCCACATCAAGTCCTACTACTTTATCTGAATCTTCTGATTTAGCCGATAAAATAATAATAGGTATACTACTGTTTTCTCTGATTTTTAAAGTAGCTCTTAATCCATCAAGCTTAGGCATCATTACATCAATTAATAGAAGCTGTACCTCGTTTGACTTCAATTTTTCAATTGCTTCTAATCCATCGTAAGCCTTAATTACATTATAACCTTCTTTTGATAAATAAATATCAATCGCTTCTACGATTTCTTTGTCATCATCACATACTAATATGTTGTACATTTTCTGCTCCTTTTCTAAAACACATTCTATTTGATTATAGAATATCTAATGATTTTTAAATTCCGTCACTCAATTTCTTAAGATTTAATTATGATTAAATTCTAAGTACTAGTTTTGTTTACTTCTACGCTTTTACTTTTACCTTTATAGTCTTGCTAAAGCTTCCATAAATTTTCTTTTTATTATTCTTCTTAAAAGCTCTGGCTTTTACATAATATGTTTTTTTGCCTGCAAGTTTCTTGATTGTATATTTATTTTTCTTACATGTTACTATATGTTTTTTCTTGAAATTTTTCTTTAAAGAATATACTATTTCAAAACCTGATGTACCTTTAATCTTCGATAATTTTACATTAATTTTGTTCTTCAAGCCTTTTGCCTTAATATTTGCTTTTGCAGGAACAATATTAAATGTAACATTCTGTGTTCCCTTGTAAATACCTATTCCATTAATTTTAACTGTGGCTTTACCGATTTTTTTGTTATTTTTATATGTTATTGTATAATCAATGCCTTCTCTTAAAGTTACATCTCTATATGTGATTTCAATATTGTTAAATGTAATATTTTTACCTGTATACACTTTCTTTTTTGGCACACCGTTTACTGTTGTCATAGTAATGAATTTCTGTAATCTTGGTTCAGCAACTGCATTACCATTGCAATAAGACATAACCCTGCTTATATCTCCTGAGAATAGAGCATAAGCACCTGCATTATTTACAACATTATCAATTCCACCCTTACCACTTAGCACAACTGAACATGCATTAGTAATTGAAACTCCCGGCTTATCAGGAACACTGATTGCATTATTTAAATATGAAGATGATTTTGTTTTCCCTCCATAATTTCTTATTGTTTTTATTTCTAAACCCTTTTCATAAATTTTTAAGTATTCGTATATCATAGCATATTTTAATATTGTGGTCAAAAAAAGAAGTGCTGACAAAACATTCATATGTAAGTCAGCACTTCTTAAGATATAAAATATATTTATATACAATTTTTATTTAATTACATCATTCCCATTCCCGGATTTGCAGGCATAGCCGGTGCATCTTCCTTTATATTTGCAACAACCGATTCTGTTGTTAATAATGTGCTAGCAACACTTGTTGCATTCTGTAATGCACTTCTTGTAACCTTTGCAGGGTCAAGGATTCCGGCATCAACCATCTGTACATATTTTTCATTATATGCATCAAATCCGTTTCCAGGTTCTGATTCGCGTACTTTATTTACGATAACTGAACCTTCAAGTCCGGCATTCTGTGCAATTGTAAATAATGGTGCTTCAAGAGCTTTAAGAATAATCTGTCCGCCTGTCTTTTCATCGCCTTCTAATGTATCAACTAATTTAGCAACTTTCTTTGATGCATGAATATATGCAGAACCACCACCTGAAATAATTCCTTCTTCTACAGCAGCTCTTGTAGCATTTAAAGCATCTTCCATACGAAGTTTCTTTTCCTGCATTTCAGGTTCTGTAGCAGCACCAACTCTGATAACTGCAACTCCACCTGCCATCTTAGCAAGTCTTTCCTGTAATTTTTCTTTATCAAAATCAGATGTTGTTTCAGCTAGCTGAGCTTTAATCTGAGCGATTCTTCCCTGAATTTCTTCAGAATTTCCTTCGCCATCAACGATAATTGTATTTTCTTTCTGAACCTTAACTGATTTAGCACGACCAAGGTCTTCAATCTTAGTTTCAGCAAGTGATAAGCCTAATTCTTCTGAAATAACCTGACCACCTGTAAGAATTGCAATATCTTTTAACATTTCTTTTCTTCTGTCACCGTATCCAGGAGCCTTAACTGCAACCACGTTAAATGTTCCACGAAGTTTATTAACAATTAATGTTGTAAGAGCTTCACCTTCTACATCTTCAGCAATAATTAAAAGCTTTGAGCCGCTCTGTACAATCTGTTCAAGAATTGGAAGAATTTCCTGAATATTTGAAATCTTCTTATCTGTTATTAAAATATATGGATTATCAAGGTTTGCTTCCATCTTTTCCATATCTGTTGCCATATATGCTGAAATATATCCTCTGTCAAACTGCATACCTTCAACAAGGTCAAGCTCAGTTTTCATTGTCTTTGATTCTTCAATTGTGATTACACCATCGTTAGAAACTTTTTCCATTGCATCTGCAACCATTTCTCCGACTTCTTCATCTCCAGCTGAAATTGCAGCTACTTTAGCAATCTGTTCCTTACCTGTAACCTTACTACTCATTTCTGAAATTGCCTTAACAGCTTCATCTGTAGCTTTCTGCATACCCTTTCTTAAAATAATTGGGTTAGCACCTGCAGCTAAATTTTTCATTCCTGCATTAATCATAGCCTGTGCTAAAACTGTAGCTGTTGTTGTTCCATCACCTGCAACATCATTTGTCTTAGTAGCAACTTCTCTAACTAACTGTGCACCCATATTTTCAAATGCATCTTCTAATTCAACTTCTTTAGCAATTGTTACACCATCATTAGTAATAAGTGGTGCACCATATGATTTATCTAATACAACATTTCTTCCCTTAGGTCCAAGTGTTACTTTTACTGTATTTGCCAACTGATTTACTCCAGCTTCTAATGCAACTCTGGCATCTGCTCCAAATTTAATTTCTTTAGCCATTTTTATAACCTCCATTCAAATTTTCAATTCATAAGTATGATATTGAAGCTATTCAACTACAGCTAAAATATCGTTCTGTCTAACTATAATATATTCCTCGCCATCTAATTTAACTTCATTTCCTGCATATTTTGAATATATTACTTTATCTCCGGCTTTAACCTGCATTGTTACTTCTTTACCGTCTACAACTCCACCGGGACCTACAGCAATTACTTCTGCCTGTTGTGGTTTTTCCTGTGACTGTGTTGTTAAAATAATTCCTGACTGTGTCTTTTCTTCAGGTTCAGCCTGTTTCAATACTACTCTGTCTCCTAATGGTACTAATTTCATTTAAAACTACCTCCTTTTCAGCTTGTTAGCACTCTTTCTTTTTGAGTGCTAACCCAATAACCTAATAATATATCAATTATTTCAAATATGCAACCCCTTATTTTTATTTTTTATTGTCACTTTTCTTCTTTTTATCTGTTTTCGTTCCAATTTTAGCATCTCTTCCAAAGCAGAATAAATACTGCTGTGCATAGCCTCCATACTCACCATAATGATTAGATGCGAATTTTTGTATTTCCTCTTTACTTGTCTCTTTTCCAAAATAAATGGCTTCCATTATACGTTTAATCCAAACATCAATAGGAAATGCATTTCTATATCCAAGTCCAAATAGCAAAACACAGTTTGCAACTTTATCTCCCACTCCCTTTATTGACTTTAATAATTCTCTTCCATCTTCTTCATTTAGATTTGCAAATAATTCTTCATTTATTTCACCTGAAGCAAGCTTTTGTGATGCATCATATAAATAAGGTGCCCTAAATCCGGACTTCATTTCCCTAAATGCTTCTTCTGTTATTTCTCCTAACTTTTCAGGATTTGGGAAACTATAGTATTTTTCACCATTTACATCACCAAGATATTCACCATATTGTTCACTTATTCTTTTTACAACTTGCTTGATTTGAGGTATTTGTTTGTTTTGTGAAATAATGAAAGATATTAGAACTTCATGGAAATCCTGATTTAAAATTCTAACACCATATTTTTCTTTAATTGCGCTTTCTAACTTATTATCCTTCTTCAACAAATATTCTTTAATTTCATTATAATCTCTATCCAAATCAAAATAATTAATCCATATATTTTCTACATCTTCCTTTGAAGTATTATAAAATATAAGTTGATTTTCATCTTGTTTTATATGAAGCATTTTATTTTTTGCAACAATAACATATTCTTCTTTATCTAACTTATAAAATCTAAAACACTGACCACATTCTAATGTCTGTTCCAAATCAAAATCTTTAAGTTCATTTATTAGAGTATTTTTTCCATTCTCTGTAATTTTCATTTGTTTTTCCTCTTTTCTTACGAATATTTAACTAATCTAATAGGTAGAGTATCATTTTTATTATTCACATTCAATATAGATATTTATGTAAATTTATTACATTCTATTTTTTTAGCGTATGTAATATACATAAGTTTATATTTACTCACTTTTTACTCACACAATAACTTATGACATTATGTCCTCTTTTTTTAATAATTAATATTAAAATTGTCATAATTTCTTTACATTATTTAATGTATTTCTCCTTTATTTTAGTCCAAAATAGTTATATAATTATATTAAAATGTTGACAACGAAAGGAGACTGTATTATGGGATTTTTTAAAAAATTAGTTGGTTCAGCCGCTGTTATTGGCGCTGCTGTTGGAGGGGTATCTTATTTAAAGAAGCGCAAAGAGGAAAAATATACTGAAGATGATATTTTTGAAGACTTTGATGACGAAAAGATTTTTGATATTAAAACAAATTCTAACAAAAATGGGACTCAGAAAATAACAATTACATTTAATTCTAACAAAGCTAAATCAATGGCTAATAATGCTGCTGATAAAGTATTAGAAGCTGCTGATTCTGCTAAAGAAAAAATTGTAGATGCTGTTGGCGAAGAAAAATATAATTCTGCTGTAAAAAAAGTAACTGATGCTGCTACTTTTGCTAAAGATAAAGCAAGTGATGCAAAAGACAAAATCACAGATTTTGTTGGTGAAGAAAGAATTGACAACGCTAAAGATTTATTCAATGATGCCGTTGATTTTGCAAAGGATAAAACATCTGAAGTTATTGATAAAGTAAAGAATTATAATAGTGAAAATGATTTTGTTGATACAGATTATAGTGACATTGATGATTTTGAATCATTAGATGATGACTTTGTTGATGAATCTGACGATTTAAATAACGGCTTTGATGAAAATTACTCTGAAAACGATGATTTTGTTTCATCTGTCAAATTAGAGGAAGATGATGCTTCTTCATTTAATGACGAAACATTTGATAACAATGACATACCTTCTGAAGAAAATCATATTTTCGAAGACATTGATGATATAAAGCAGGACGATGATTCATTTGAAGATACAAATATTTCTGAAGAAGGCACAGACATATTTGAAGAAGAATCTGTACCAAATGTTACGGAACATAATACCGAATCAAGTCTAACTGACGATGAAGAATATGATACTGAATCTAATATTACCGATGATGAGCTTGATAATAAAAGCAGTATTTCAGATAATACCTCAGAAAATCAGGCTGCTACAGAACCTGATGAATTTAATGAACTTGATGACGAATTAAACGATGATACATTTGATAATATCGAAGTAAATAATGATTCTTTAAATAGCAATAAATATAACAGCGAAAAAGATTCTGCTATTGTTGAAGAACATTTCTCTTTTTTAAAAAAAGCATCAGATAAGAGTGATGTTAACACTTCTACTGAAGATACTGATTTCTTAGATGATGAACTTGATGAAATCTAAATAATTTATAATAAAAAAATATAAAGGAGCCATTACAGTATGATAATTCTGACTAGTTAAGAAGTATCATACTATAATGGCTCCTCTTGTTATCTTCCCGTAAAAAATCTCCCTATTCTAGGTCTATAGAGATTTTTCACAATGTAACCGAAAAAATAAATTTCGAAATTTGTACGAATATATTTTACAATAAATGAGCTCTTAATTCTTCTCCGCTCATTTCGCTTAAATATGCAGGTGCAATATCTAATACTGTCTTACAGCCTTTCTGTCCTTCATCATAAAGACGCTTAGCAGCTCTTGCATATGCAATTAAAACACTTGTAGTAAATTCAGGATTTGAATCTAACTTTAAGCTATATTCAATAATATGATTATGTTCTTTATTCATTCCTGTTTTTCCTGAACGGATTACAAATCCACCATGTGCCATTCCGCTATGATTCTTTTCTAATTCTTCTTCACTAATGAAATGAACTGTTGTATTGTAATCTGAGAAATAATTTGGCATTTCCTTGATTTCTTTTTCAACTGCAGCGGCATCTGCACCTTCTTCTAATACAACAAAACATTCTCTTTCATGCTTATCTCTTGTTGTAAGTTCCGGATTTTCGCCCGATCTAACTCTTTCTAAAGCACTTTCTACAGGAATTGTATACTGCTTTGCATTCTTAACGCCTTTAATTCTACGAATTGCATCTGAATGTCCCTGACTAACACCTTTTCCCCAGAATGTATAATCTTTTCCATCTGGAAGAATTGCATTTGCATAAACTCTGTTAAGCGAGAACATTCCAGGATCCCAACCTACTGAAATAACTGCTATTTTTCCAGCTTCCTTTGCTGCCTTATCAACTGCCGCAAAATGTTCAGGTATTCTTGCATGAGTATCAAAACTATCAATTACGTTAAACATTGAAGCAAACTGTGGAGTCTGTACAGGAAGATCTGTAGCACTACCACCACATAAAATCATAACATCTATCTTATCTTTCCAGTCTGCAACTTCATCAATATGACATACCGGAACATTTTCTGTTAAAATAGTTACATTCTTAGGATTTCTTCTTGTAAATACAGCAACTAATTCCATATCATTAGCTTCTTTAACTGCACATTCTACACCTTTTCCCAGGTTTCCATAACCTAAAATACCAATTCTTGTTTTCATTTCAGTCTCCTTCGTTAATATATATTTTACTTAATCAGCACTTGCAATCATTAGTCTTCTTTAATTGACATATTGTAAGTTTTCGCCACAAAAAATTATAGAATTTTTCCACAGATTTGACAATACTTTATATTATATTTTCTATAATTCTTTAATTTTTTCAAGAATACTTTTGATGCCTTGCTAAATACTGCATGTTTTTTCCATACTAAAGCTAGATTGCCAAAAAAGAAGTGTATTTAATTCACAATGAAAATAAATACACTTCTTAGGCTTATATATTTTTTATATATTATTTACTATTTGCTTTATATCCTCTAAATTGTCTGCGAAAAAAATTCCTTCCTGTCTTTGTTTAGACGAAAATTCTTTTTCAATCATATGATTTAACAATTCTTTTAAACTGTTATAATATCCATCCAAATTATATAAAATACAAGGATTATTAAGCTGTTTCATTGAAATTTTACACATAACTTCAGACACTTCTTCCAGAGTACCCGTACCACCTGGAAAAGCCACAAATACATCTCCTAATTCTATCATTTTAGTTCTTCTTTCTGACATATCTTTTGTAATAAATAATTCGGTTAATCCCTCATGTTGAACTTTTGCATCTATAAAAAATTGTGGTTCAACTCCTATAACTTTGCCACCTGCATTTAATACACTGTCTGCAAGTTTTCCCATAAGTCCTGTTTTAGATCCACCATACACAAGTGTGTTGCCACTTATTCCAATCCATGTTCCCAATTCTTTAATTGCCCTTTTAAATGTTTTATCATTTCCGTCTGATGCCCCAAGATAAACTGTAATATTCATTTCAATACCTCTTTCGTAATTTAATTCTAAACTTCTGTCCCAACTTCAATTAAGTTTCCATCTAAATCATAAAATCTTATAACTTTTTGTCTCCAACTATTTGTCATAAGTTTATTAATTTTCCATCATTATCTAGTATTACATCCAATCCAAATAATTCATGATATAACATTATTGATTTTTCTATATCATTAACAACAATTAAAACATTCCTTAATTTCATAAAAACGACTCCTATACATATTAGTCTTATTTTATTATATTATTTTTCACTACCTCATAACAAGTAAAAGAATTATATTTATTTCATTCTTCATCCGTAACACCGTTTGTTTTGTACATTGTTCTTACTAATGCATCCTTTGAATTTTTCCATGGTTCATCTTTATATCTATAATCAAATTTTTTTATAAACCATTCTACATCCTCAATTGTTCTATCTAGATTTTGTTCAAATATATCTATAGTCATTTTATTAAATTCGTCAAATTTATTTCCCGATAATTCTTTATCAGCATATTTAAGTAAAGCATTTAAATGCTCAAAGCAAAATCCTTTACAATTCTTATATAATTCTAAAAAATCTTTATCTTCTTTTTTCCATAAATAAAGTATCGTGGCAACATATCTGTCAAATGTATCATTTAAACGGTCGCACACGAAACAACTTCCATTTAATTTATCCAGATATTCAGTTATTGGCTTCTTTTCTTTCTTTTTAAATAATCCACCTGAAGATTTCTCCTTAGACAGCGTATCAACCTGCTTTTTTACATTCTTTAAATGTGTTTCCATTATTAGAGCAAGTCCTAATCTGTTATTGTATTCGTATAATTTTTTTATATGTCTGGAACAATAACCTTTTTCATCAGTTTCAAATCTAATATAGTCCTCCATGTAACTTGGTCCCATGGCAAATGCTATATTATCGTTTTCTATATCATCTCTCATTTTGCATAATGGGCACTCACAATCTACCTTAAATGCATCCATTACAGGTATTGTATATAATTTTTCTTCCATTCTTCCTTCTCTCCATTTTTTAATCTGTTTACATTTTTATATTAATTCATAGCGAATAATTTAAACTAAGTCTGTTTATATAATTTAAGTTAATTCTCTTTGTTTAATTAAAACTAATAAAAGGTTGAAAAGGATTTCTCCTCCTCAACCTTTTATTGGCTCTATTTAGGTAATTTAAAAGAACTCTTTAATGAAACTATTCTGTTATATACCGGTTTTTCTTTTGTATAATCTTTAATATCTGCACAGAAATAACCCTGTCTTACAAACTGGAATTTATCTTCAGGCTCTGCATCAGCAAGTCCCTGTTCCAAATAGCATTTCTTCAATACTGTAAGTGAATTTGGATTAAGGTTAAGAGAACCATCTTCATTAAGTTTTCCTTTTTCTTCATCAACTATATTTTCATATAATCTTACTTCAGCTTCAATAGCATGTCTTGCTGATACCCAATGAATTGTTCCTTTGACCTTACGTGCTGTAAAGTTATTACCACTTCTTGTTTCCGGATCATAAGTACAATGCACTACAGTAACATTACCATTTTCATCCTTTTCGTAATCTACACATTTTACAAAATAAGAATGCATAAGTCTTACTTCATTTCCCGGGAACAATCTGAAATATTTCTTAGGTGGTTCTTCCATAAAGTCTTCTCTTTCAATATATAGTTCTTTACAGAATGGAACTTTTCTACTTCCTAATTCTTCATTTTCAATGTTATTAACTACATCAAACCATTCAACCTGGTCTTCAGGATAATTGTCAATTACAAGCTTAATTGGATCTAATACAGCCATCATTCTTGGTTTCTTAGTCTTTAAATCTTCTCTAATGCAATATTCTAACATTGCATAATCAACTGAACTATTGCTCTTTGATATACCACAAAGTTCAACGAAGTTCTTAATTGATTCAGGAGTAAATCCTCTTCTTCTAAGTGCTGCAATAGATACTAAACGTGGATCATCCCATCCATCTACAATTCCATCTTCAACTAATTTTTTAATATATCTTTTTCCTGTGATTACATTTGTCAAATATAACTTTGCAAATTCAATCTGTCTTGGAGGATTAGGGTATTCAAGTTCTGTGACTACCCAATCATATAAAGGTCTGTGATCTTCAAATTCCAATGTACAGATAGAATGTGTTACATGTTCAATTGCATCTTCAATAGGATGAGCAAAATCATACATTGGATAAATGCACCACTTATCTCCTGTATTATGATGTGTCATATGAGCCACTCTATAAATAATTGGATCTCTCATATTAATATTAGGAGATGACATATCAATCTTAGCCCTTAATACCTTTTCACCATCTTTATACATTCCATTCTTCATGTTTTCAAATAGTTCTAGATTTTCTTCAACACTTCTGTCTCTATATGGGCTGTTCTTTCCAGGTTCAGTTAATGTACCTCTATATTCCCTAATTTCTTCAGGTGTTAAATCGCATACATATGCTTTACCTTTTTTTATTAACTTAACAGCTGCCTCATACATCTGATCAAAATAATTAGATGCAAAAAATAATCTGTCTTCCCAGTCAGCTCCAAGCCATTTTATATCTTTTAAAATTGACTCTACAAATTCTGTCTTTTCTTTTGTAGGATTTGTATCATCAAATCTCATATTAAATTTACCATTATATTTCTTAGCCAAACCATAATTTAAAAGAATTGACTTTGCATGTCCAATATGAAGATATCCATTTGGTTCAGGTGGAAATCTTGTCTGAACATGATCAAATCTTCCTTCTTCCAAATCTTTGTCGATAATCAATTCAATAAAGTTTTTAGTTACTTCACTTTTCACGTTTTCTTTTTCCATTTTGTATGTCCTCCAGCGTTTAGAATATAAACGTTTTCATAATTATTAGATTATACAATAAATTTTTTTCCATTTCAACATCAAGTATGCATTGTTTTAGGCATATTTAGTCAAATATCAATGCTTTTACTGTTAAATCAAATGCTTTATAAAATAAATTTTTCAAGCATTCTTCTTAACACATATTCATGTCCGGCCATAACAATTGAATCATCATTAATTCTTAAAACGGCAGTTCTTACAAAATTCCAACCAACACCAAGTTCAATACCACCATGTGTCTCACAATTTCTGATTATTCTTTTTCTTTCATTTTCACTCATTGCAAGTAATTTCATATTATCTTCTTTATCAAATTGTATTATCGGATATCCGCCATGATATCCAACCAATTTTAAATTTTTCAAATTAAAAGTTTTGCTCCATTGTTCTAATATCTCTTCCAAAATTTATCTCCTTAAATTTTATCTTTTCATAATCTTTATTCATTATTAATTGTCTATTCTAAGAATTATAACACAATAAGGCAAAACTTTCATTTTTTTGTAAATACAAAGAAACAGGTTTTATGAAAGACATCTTTCTAAAAACCTGTTTCTTTTCAAAATCTAAACCCTTTCGTAACACTTTGTTACGATAGTAATTTAACATATTTAATATAATAAATATAGTATTTATATTTTAAAATATGTATCATTTTTTATATGTGAATGTAATTACAGATAAAAATACACTAAAATAAGTTTTTTTTGCATTGTCAAAAAAACTGTAAATTTATAAACATAACATTTTTATCTTTTTATCGCATTTATTATTTGATATGTTTCTGAATAAAATTAACTACTAACTTTCTTGTTTCTCCCAATGCATTCGATGTTTCAAATTTTCTTTCAGGATGCCACTGCAAAGCTAATATCTTCATTTCATCAGAACCAAATGCCTCTATTGTCTGATTTTCTTTATCAATTGCAAGAGGCTTAAAACACGGAGCTAATCCATCAATTGGAACTACGTCCTTGTGATAGTTGTTTACTATAATTGTTCTATCTTCTTCCACAAGATATACTTCGTGATCCACTCCTCTTGGTCTTTCTACCGGCAAATCAGGATGATAAAGTAACTTTCCGCCAAACAAAGCATTCATATACTGCATTCCTCTACAAGTTGCGATAATTGGAATTTCCTGCTCAATACAATGTCTTATTAATTTTTCTTCCATTGCGTCTCTATGCGGCTGTAATTCTTCGTTATGAGGCCTGTCATAAAATTTACATGGAAGAGCTCCTCCACCTACAACAATAAGTAAATCACATTGTCTTTCAAATAATTTACCTACATTTTTAACATGATTTGAAGCCGGCTGTGGAATAAATCCAAGCAATTCGTAAAATCTTATATATGCAGATTCTAATACATCAGTTGAATCTCCATATTGATTTACGCCTTCTCTTTGAGTAATCAGTGCTCGCAAATCCTCACACTGCATCCCTTCTTTAATACTTCCATTAGCACAGTCTAATTCCATGTAGTTCATAGATGCCGCATAATTATATATTTTTTCACCACATCCGATTGCTGCCGGAATTTCAAACTCAGCACATCTTATAGCCATATGGCTTGCCATTCCACCATATTTTGTTATAAATCCCTTTATTCCTTTTGTAAAAATCCATTCATATCCGGGATCAGCCTTTGGAATCATTACAATTTTATCCATAAGGTCTTCATCTGTTTCCCTTTCAAGATTTACTACTTCTCCCTCAACTTTTTGTGATGTAATAAAATTTGGTCTTGCCTCATTTACAGGAATAAACGAAACACCTAACTTAGATAAAATGACATCAGGTAAAATGATGTTTAACTTATCATAATATTCTTTTCTATTATTTACTATTGTATCCGTTAAATATTTTTTAATTTCAGCTACTTTTAATTTCTTACAATGCTTTAAATCCTCTACTGTAATATATGACAGGCTTTTTCTGTCAATTTCAAGTAATTTACCTAAATTCTGAATTAAATCAATTACAAGACTTAAAGATTTAGTAAATTCGAATTTAAAAAATTCTCTTCCCTCAATTGCAGAAACAAGGAAATTATTAAATTCCTTTGGATGAATATCAAATCCAATAGAAGTAAGTGCTTCTTTCAACCTGTTTTCATCTAAACCTTTAGATACATTCTTATCTTTGTAGTTTTTATTCTTCTCCGTTACCGGTCTGAAAACCATCTGATTATAACTGTCTGTACGAATATCATAAGTGCCACTTCTTAAATGTCCATATATTTTATTAAATTCATTTCTAGACATTAACCCCAATGAAAACTTGTGGAAATCATAATCAAATTTTGATGAAACAGTATTAATTGATTTCATAAACTCATCTATTTCATCATTTGTAAACCATCCTGCTTCTACTAATGAACTGCAGAATGACTTTGCCATAAATGCCATTCTTGCCTGTCTTGTAAACTGTGGTGTACCAAGACTTTTTATGGCATCTAAAAGTTCTGTTATATCTTCTAATATTCTATGAATATTATTTGTTTCTGAATCCAAAGATGCTATTCTTTTTCTTTCATTTTCCAAATGATTAATATCTGCATTATCTTTCATTGATATTAATCCGTGTTTTTCAATTGTATTTAAAGTAAGTTTATGAAGTGCCTCTACAATTGTATTTCTTTCTGCTCTTGTAAATCCATTTTCAAGTAATTCTTTTGTTCTGTTTTCTGTATTAAAATCATAACTTGTATAAACTATTTCAAATTCAATTTTATCATGAGCAGTTGTGTCCTGTTTCAATTTATTTACGTAAAAATCAACAAGTTTTAAAGCTAATTTTTCACTAATCTCAGCAGGTATTAATGAATAAAACGAATATTGTATACTTATATATGGTTTTACACCAATCTTGTACATCAGTTCTTTCTCTAATTTCTTATATCCCATTGGCACAAGGCCCTGATTCCATGCCCTTGATGTAATAATTTCTCTATATAATGAATAATCAAGATTTCTAGGACTTGTTCCAATAATTTCTGAAGGATTCCAAAATGCCATATCAGATAGAATCATTGGTTGTCCGTCAAGACTGCATTCTATTCTATCATAATCCTTTTTTACGTCATTTAATTTACTATAGAAATCATTAATGGCATTAATCGCATTCTTATTTTTTGTATTTGCAACCAAAGGTCTAACCTGAAAAATTATTACTTCATTTTTCTTATTTACTGCAAATTCAATATCTAATGGTATTTTCAATAAATCTTCGATTTCCTGAACTGATTCAAGAAGATTTTTCCATGCTGTATTTAACTCTGAAAGTTCCGTATTTCTTGCAATCCATAAAGTCTTTCCGCCTTTTCCACTTGTTACGGAATCCGTAGAACCGCTATCATCATAATTTATCAGATAATATGGTCGTTGCCCCTGAATATCATAAGTAAACAAAACACCACTATACAGTACATCTACAGCCTGATGCTGAATTAAAACCTGTTCATCTTCAATATTATCAATATCTAAAGTGTATGATTTAAGTACAGTATCTATTGCATTAATAATTGCTGTTTCATTAGTTGAATCTACATCTAAAATACTTGTGTAATGACCTGCATTTGATTTTACAAAACAGTCTTCATTTGTAGATGAACTTCTTACAACTATTTTTTCACCTTTAAATTTTTCAATTATCTTATCAGCTGTTTTTTTCTTATCACGATGATATTCTTTAGCTGTTATAATAAGCATTTCTTCAATATATCCTAATTTAATTACTTCATTTAAGGCTTTAAGGGTATTAGCCTTAGTAGATATAAATTTTATTGTCTGCTTATTATCTCTGTCTCCTAAATTTCCAATATAATCTCTCTCCATATTTTCAATCCTTTTTGTACCTAAAACTAATTTTCTTCAGTTACATCTTTTAGTTCTCCACCGTCCGTTACAATCTTCAACCACTCTTTTGCCTTTGCTACTGTTTCTTCATTAGGAACCATTACATAAGCTCTATTACTTGGAACTGAATATGTGTAATTTGACTGTCCTGAACCTGATACATTATAACTTTGAATATTCCACTCGTATCCATTTGCCAATTGGAATTTAACAAATTTCTGAATGTTTTTCTTGCTAACGCTTGTCTGAAAACTTTCACTTATGCTTTCAAGTATTTTCTGATAATTATCCAAAATGCTTGGGGATGCACATTTTGATATCACACCTTTAATTACAGACATCTGATTCTTTCCACGCTGTACGTCACCTCTTGCAAATGATTTTCTTTCTCTTGCAAATACTAATGCCTTATCGCCATTCATATTATAATTAATTCCCTGACTATAGCTATATCCTTTTGCTGAGAAAGCACATTCAGAATCAACATCTATTCCACCTAATGCATTAATAATATCTTTAAATCCGTCAAAATTAACTCTCACATAGTAATCAATATCAATATCATAAAGCATTTCTAATGTTTCCATTGATACATCTACGCCATATAAACCTGCATGTGTAAGTTTGTCTCTTACTCCGTTTGAATTAGACAAAGGAACATAATAATCTCTAGGTGTTGAAAGTAATAAAATCTGTCTGGTCTGTGGATTTACTGACATTATTATATTTACATCACTTCTGCTCTTTGTTGTTACTGCGCCAAATGTATCAATACCGCTTATATAAACATTAAAGCATTCCTTTGTTATATCTTTCTTCTTATTTTCATTTTGAACCTGATGAGTAACTTTATATGTATAGATACATTTTACCTTCGATTCAAAATCAGTATAATCAGCTTCATCATTTTTCTTTTCACCCATAGATGTTATAACATCTATCATTGACTGATTTAATACAACTGCTCTTGTTTCTTTATTATATAAAGCTTCTGTCATGGTTATTACATCATCGTATTCCTGATAATTACCATCCTGATTAATCTTTTCATTAATGTTATTTAATAATTCGTCTTTGTCATCACCTACAAATTTCTGAATATATCCAAATTTATCATCTTTTAACTCTTCAATATTCTTTGCCTCATCATCTGATAATATATATACACCAAATTCATCTGTTGATAACTTACTGTTGTTTACAATTTTATCTATTGTTTTTTCCGATTCTTTAAAAATACCTTTTATAGTCTTTTGATTTAATCCAATTGCTATATCTGCTCCAACGCTCATTACAATCATAATAACAGACATTATTGTAGATATTATTGCTCCGGCTTTATTTCTCTTTATAAAAAATGGAATTAACATCCATAATACTATCGCAATTTCTACTGCAACAATTAATCTTACCGGAATATAATTTAAAGCTACATTGTTGTTATAAGTTAATATCATATATAAAAATATCTCTAATATTACTATTGGAATTACCTGTAATATATTTAAAACTGTTGCTGTCATTTTTAATTTCTTATTTAACATCTCCATCTCCTTTTTAATTGTGTCTCATTTACAGCATTAAAATAGATTTTACCTTCTTTTATCTGCTTACTTTTTTTAAATAACAAACGTACTTTATGACTTCCGTATGCTATCGATAATTATAGCATTTCCCATTCATTACGACAATATTGTTATTGTCTATTCATAAATGATTAAGAAATAACTTTATTAAAATAATCACCTTGTAAATTTTTATACATATAATTAATGTATAGAAAATAGCTTTTATTTTAGTTTATATATTATGGAAGATTGATAATGTTAACGAAATAACGCTCGCGCTGCTTGCCACTCGTAACAGTTCTAAATTTTCAACTATATTTTGCTTTTAGGACCTCCGGCTCTAAGCAAAATATACCTGTCAATTCAATTTGAACCGACGGTGGCAAATGCCCTTTCTTATAACATTATCAATCTTCCATAAGAATAACATATATAATAAAAAAGGTGATTTGTATGGATTCATTTGCAATTATTTCAAATGGGAATAAGCAGAAATATTTGTATGATTATTTAATTTTTCATAATTATTCTGCTAAACTTGTAACAAATTTTAACCTTACAGAATATAAATATATTGTCGCATCAATTCCTTTTTCCAAAGATGGAGAAAATGTAAATTGTGATTTTTATACAAGTTTTCCAATTACAACTTTTATTTCATTATTAAAACCGGGACAGATTTTATTTGGTGGAGGATTTAAAGGTTCAGTCGTATCACATTGTATGAATTCAGGAATTAAAGCAATCGATATCTTAAATATTCCCGACTTTTACAGAAACAACGCATTTTATACTGCAGAAGGACTTTTAGGATATATAATCAGTAACACTAATTTTTCTTTAAAAGCATCTAATATTTTAGTTCTTGGTTATGGAAAATGTGGAAGCGAAATATGTAATTTATTCAACAACGTAGGTTCTAATATTTTCTTTTATGAAAATAATGAGTCAAAAATAAACGATGGTTTAAATAAAAACTTTACTTTTTTAGATATAAATAAAAAGAATAATAATTTATCAAAAATAGACATAATTATTAACTGTATTCCTAAAAATATACTCTCCATAAGTAATCTTAAAACACTTCAGAAAAGTTGTACTATATTTGATATAGCATCATCACCTTACGGATTCGACAAAGATATTTTAAATTCTCTCTCCCTGACATATCACATTTGTCCCGGACTTCCCGGCAAATATGCCTCTAAAAGTTCCGGCGAATTAATAGCAAAGAACATATCATCAATTATAGAAGGGACTGCAGAAAATGAATCACAGTTTAGATAATAAAAATATTGGAATCGGAATAACCGGTTCTTACTGTACCTACAAAAAAGTTTTCAACGAATTAAAACGTCTATCTGAAGCAAATACAAATCTTTATACAATTTTTTCAGATAACGCTTCTAAAACTGACAGTAGATTTGGAAACCATGAAGATTTTTTAAATTTAGCAAAAGAACTTAGCAATAAAGAGCCAATCACTACTATAACAGGAGCCGAACCAATTGGTCCTAAATCAATGTTTGACGTTTTAGTTATTGCACCATGTACAGGTAATACTCTTTCAAAACTTGCAAATGGAATTTCTGATACGCCTGTTTTAATGGCCTGTAAAGCACATTTAAGAAACAACAAACCTTTGGTTATATGTTTAAGTACAAACGATGCACTTGGAATGAATTTAAAAAATATAGGCATTTTATTAAATACTAAAAATATTTATTTTGTTCCTTTTGGAATGGATGATTATATTTCAAAACCAAATTCCATGACTGCACATGTTGATTTACTGCAGGATACAATAGTTAAAGCTTTGCAGGGCCGACAAATTCAGCCTGTGATACAAAGTCCACATGTAACAATAACCTAAAGGTCCTATGGACCTTTTTTATATGATTTTAAGGAGGTTTTTATGAGCGGTATTGCCGGTTACTTTCAAACAGAATTTGACGTTGAGAGAAACCATACTTTGTATGCAATTTACGAAAGCAAATTAACTAATATGCAGGATTCATTAATTACAAATTGCCACGAAAACAGTATAATTTACATGAAACATCACATCGGATTTACAGCCAGCAATTTTTCAGTCACACATAGAGATTCGATATCAGTTACCTATAAGAATCGAACAGCTTCTATCGTCTTTACAGGAAACATTTATAATTCAAATGAATTAAAATATAAATTATCATCCTATGATATTTCCGCTTATGAATTGTGCAACGAAGAACTTATTCTATATTTATATTTAGTTTTCGGCGAAGATATTTTCAAAGAAATAAATGGTGGTTTTTCATTTGCAATTTACGAAAACAACTCATTAATAATAGTAAGAGACCCTATTGGTATAAAGCCATTATTTTATCATTGTACAAATAATCATTTTATATTTGCTTCTCAACCAAAAAGTATATTTGCTTACGGCATAAAACCCGAACTAACTAATGAAAGCTGGTGTGAAATAATCGGACTTGGTCCTGCACGAACTCCCGGAAAAAGTTTATTTAAAAATATATTTGAAGTACTTCCCGGCAATTATATAAAAGTAACTTTTAACTCACAGGACATTATCAGTTACCAAACTCATTGCTATTGGGAATTAACCTATAATCATCACACTGATCCTTATTTAGATACAGTTGACAAAGTTAATTATCTGATAAAAGACAGTATTAAAAAGCAATTAACTAAAGATACAACTATTTGTTCTCTTTTATCCGGCGGAATTGATTCAAGTCTTGTAACTTCTATTGCTAAATCTATGATGGATAAAGAAAACAGAGAATTGAAAACATACGCATTTGAATTTGAAGGCAATGAAATTTTCTTTAATGGGAACTCTTTTCAAAACTCATTAGACAGACCTTACGTAGAAATAATGAGAAAATACTTAAATTCTAATCATAAATATCTAACCTGTGACAGTTCAGGGCAAATTAAATATTTAAAAGAAACTGTTGATATGAGGGATGCTCCATGTATGGCAGATATTGAATCTTCTTTAATGTACTTTTGCAATGAAATATCAGAAACAAATAACATAGCTTTAACGGGAGAATGTGCTGATGAAGTATTTGGTGGTTACCCATGGTTTCATCGTGATGAAATGATAAACTCAAATTCTTTCCCATGGTCTAAAGATTTATCCGTAAGAACATCTCTTTTTAATGACAGTTTCATTCAATCTCTTAATTTAGAAGAATACGTTGATGACGCTTATAAAACTTCTCTAAGC
The DNA here is from genome assembly GCF_025336545.1 of Eubacterium album. Taxonomy (NCBI): domain Bacteria; kingdom Bacillati; phylum Bacillota; class Clostridia; order Eubacteriales; family Eubacteriaceae; genus Eubacterium; species Eubacterium album. Next base: position 27,898 of record NZ_JAODBU010000001.1, read on the forward strand.
AAATGCCCTGAAAGTGATTACAACAACGAGAAAGATAAACGCCGTTTTGAAATTGGATATCTGACTATAAACTGGTTCATGATGACTTTAGTTAACAGAATGGAACGTTGTAGTGTTTTCTCAGGGCTTGATGCAAGAGTTCCTTTTGCCGACTATAGATTAGTATCCTATGTTTTCAGTATTCCATGGGAATACAAATGTAAAGAGGGAAGTGTTAAACATTTATTAAAAGAATGTGGGAAAGATTTTCTTCCACCAGAAATTATAAACAGAAAAAAATCTCCATATCCAAAAACTTACAATCCTGAATACGAGAAAATGATTGGTAAACTTCTTCTAGAAGAATTTGATAATAACTATGCACTTAATTTTATTGTAGATAAAAATAAGGTAATTAATTACATCAACTCATCTAAAGATTATGGCAAGCCATGGTACGGTCAACTTATGGCTGGTCCACAAATGTTAGCATATATTCTTCAAATCAGTTATTGGTTAAAGAAATATAGTTAAATTAAATTTAAGTAAAAAACTCCAACAGACAGTTGATTATTAAATATTCTCAAAATTTAAAAGATTATTTTTTTCAGCCTTGTCTGCCGGAGTTTTTTCTTATGGTTGGCTTATTTTAAAGCCTTATTAATTAATTTCTTAATTTTTTTATTTGCTTTGACAGTTATTTTTGATACTTCAATTGGCTTATCAACATGATATACTCCCGGTTGGAAAATAATATTCTTTCCTGCCTTTAGCTGTTTATTAATGCTATCAGTTGTATCAACTGTATTTCCGACACATCCCTGAATCACTTCATTCCAATTAACTCCATACACTCCATCATTAATGTAGCAATTTCTATAATATTTCTTTTTGTTTAAACTGCTTATTTTTTTTGTTATATATTAAAATTAATTCTACATATAAAAAACGATTTTATATGTTTATAAATTTCATTTATTAAAAAAATCTTTCACCCCACTCTTGACAAAGAGCCAAAAAAACAAACGACATAGCCGTTTACACGACTATGCCGCTTGCTTTTAATTTTTATCTAAACATTAAATTATGCTTATAAATTACTAATCAATATTCTGGTCATTATCAATTGGTAAATTTGGAAAATCAACAACAATGTTTGCACCTGTAACTGTAATAGTTGCTGATGTTGCTAATTCTTTATCAGATTCATTATCAAATGCCTTAATTACATATGTTCCATTAGGTACGCACTTGAATTCATATTTTCCATCATCATATGAACTTACGTAATCATATCCAATAGGTTCATCTGTTTTATCTGCTTTGTAAATTCTTACATAAGCTCTCTTATTAAGTACTGCACCTGATCTGTCTTTAAGAGTTCCCGTAATTGTTGCTCTTGTTGGAGCTGTATATGATAATACTGTATCAGCGCCTAAGCTTACATACTTAGCAAGAGTAATCTGTTCTCCATAACTTTCAATATATACAGAATAGTTACCTGCCGGGAGACATACCTTTGATGTAAGAATCTTCTTTTCATAATCAGTTGTTTCATCAGCAGATACTGCACTGAAAGTTTCATTTAAATCATGATTGTAAAACATTAATTCATCTGTGCTACTGTCATAATTATAAAGAACTGTAGTAACAGAAACTGCCGGAGTAACTACAACTGTAAGTGTTCCTATAGCTGTAAGTGTAGGATTTTCTATATCTGTAAACTGTACTCTAAGAGTATATGTTCCTGCTTCAACTTTTCCTGATCTACCATTAACATATACTCTACTTGATGTTGTTGTATATTTGTTTCCGTTTTCATCTGTATTTTCACTATCCAAATAAAATAAATCATTGTATGTGTCTAAAAGAGTAGCACGGTATTCTCCGCTTCCACCTTCAACATTAATGTATGATCCAATATATTCATGTGGATAAATTAATGCATTAGCCTGATCACCAATAGTCTTGTTTTCAGCAACAACCTTATTCTTGTCACCAATAAGGAAATTTACTTTTGAACTTGCTGTTCTACCAAGTTCGTCTGTACCTGTAAAGTTTACAACCTGATTTTCTGCTACAGCTGCAACCTTACCCTTAATGTTGTTTGTGTACTTTTCAATTGCTAAGCCTGCTGGAAGATTTCCTGATGCAACTGAAACTGTTTCATATCCAACAAGATTTTTGAAACCAACACCTGTATTAATTTCGTCTCCTACAACACCTGAAACAAGTTGTCTATATTCATATCCGTCTGCAAGAGCCTGTAACTCAACAGCGTTTTTCCCCTTTAATGATGGTACTGAAACCTGTACAAATTCTCCCATTTCAACTGAATTCTTTGTAAATATAGTGTAGTTTAAATTGTCGTTTGTAAATACTTTTTCAACTTCAAGTTCTCTGTTGTATGTACCTTCTGCACGAACTTTGCTCTTAACTACAAAGCTATCTTTTGTAAGTGCAATTGGTGTATCTAATACAACCTTATATGAGTCTACATAATAGTTATTTCTTGGATTGTTTAACTGTACATCTTTAATTCCATTCCATACAGCAACTGTACATGTAGCTTTCTTCTTGCTACCATCAAGAGCTGTAACAGTAACCTTAGCTGTTCCTTCGCCTACTGCACTAACAACACCCTTATTTGAAACCTTAACTACTTTTTCATTTGATGATGTCCACTTTACTGCCTTGTATGATTTCTTAGGAGCATTTACCTTAGCGCTCAACTTTTCTGAAGCACCAACTGCAAGGTCAAGATTCTTCTTGTTAAGTGTTACTTTCTTAACTGCATTCTTTACAACCTTAACTTTAATGCTTGCTGTTTTCTTTTTGTTCTTTACTGATACAACCTTAATTGTTGTTGTACCAACCTTTTTACCCTTTACAATACCTTTCTTAGATACTGTAGCAACTTTTGCATTGCTTGACTTATAAGTCACTTTCTTGAATGCTTTCTTCTTTGCTTTAACTGTTACAGTAAGTTTAATTGACTTGCCCCTTGCAACTGTCGCAATTTTCTTTGTACCTGCAGGTGAAACGACTTTAACGCTTTTAACTGCATTTGTTGCCTTTGCTTTCTTCTTAGCTGCGCTTGCAGGTGTAATATTTGTTGAGAATACTAAAACAACTGCTAAAGCCAATGCTAACAAAGACTTGAATGTTGATTTTCTTTTCATTGAAAATTCCTCCTTCTCTTGTTTTTCATAACTGAATCTCAGTCTTTGTATATTATAGCACGTTGTACCACAATTTTCTTACAAAAATTTTTTTTAAATTTCATTAACTGGAAATTTCGTACATTAATAGAATAAAAACAGTTTTATTATTTGTATATTTAGCAATAATCACTAAAGTAATATTTTAATTTATTTAGTAAATTCTTGTTTTTTTCAATTTTTGACCTGATTTTTATATATTTTGCTTAATTAATAAAAGTAAACATGAATATTTATTTCGTAAAAATAATATATATGATAAGATTTATAAAATTAATCTGTATTTTTTTAGTTGTCTATTTACATTTTCCCTAATATAAAACTTATCACTTCAGAGAAAGGAGATTTATATGGCGATAACTTTAACTTGTGTATCACTAATTTTGTTTTTATGTATAATAGCCGATAAATTTTCAGGCAAATTTGGTATGCCTACGCTTATTCTTTTTATGGGCATAGGTATGATTTTTGGAAGCGATGGAATATTTAAAATAGCCTTCTCTAACTATGAATTTGCCGAAAAAATCTGTATGCTTGCCCTATGTTTCATTATGTTTTATGGAGGTTTCAATACAAAATGGGCTACCGCTAAAACTGTAGCTTTAAAAGCCATTTTATTATCAACTATTGGAGTTATAATCACCGCCACAATCACAGGTTTATTCTGCTATATTATTCTTAAATTTTCTTTTGTAGAAAGTTTCCTGATTGGTTCAGTTCTTTCCTCAACTGATGCAGCAAGTGTTTTTTCTATATTAAGAAAGAAAAAGTTAAATTTAAAAAATGGAACTGCATCTCTCCTTGAAATCGAAAGCGGAAGCAACGACCCTGTATCATATATGCTTACAATCATAGGAATATCTTTGTTTAATTCTAAATCATTATCTACAATACCTTTAATGATTTTTTCACAGATATTCTTTGGCTTATTAATAGGTGTAAGTTTCGCATTTATTGGATTATTTATAATAAAAAAGACAACAATAATAAGTAATGGATTAGACACAATATTTATGATTGCTTTAATATTAGCTTCATTTGGTATTTCTCTCTATATAAATGGAAACGCATTATTAAGCGTATATTTATTAGGTATAATACTTGGTAACACAAAAATTAAAAATAAAGATATACTTATTCCATTTTTTGATGGAATTACCGGTCTGGCTCAAATTTTAATTTTCTTTTTACTTGGATTACTTGCATTTCCACACAAATTTCCTGATATAGCTATGCCTTCACTTTGCATTGTTGCTATACTAACTTTAATTGCAAGACCAATAGCTGTATTTGCATTGCTGATACCATTCAAATGTAGTATTAAGCAATGCCTATTAACATCATGGTCGGGACTTCGCGGTGCTGCTTCTATTGTTTTTTCGATTATGGTTGTTGCCGGGAACCCTGATATCTCTTTAGATATATTTCATATTGTTTTTATGGTTGCTTTATTTTCAGTTTCAATTCAAGGAACTCTTATTCCTAAGATAGCAAATAAATTAAAGATGATTGATAACAACGAAGATGTTCGAAAAACATTTAATGATTATAAGGAGGATTCTTCTATTACCTTAATGAGAATGTACATACCTAAAGGTCATAATTGGGAGAATAAATTAATTAGTGATGTAAGTATGCCCACTAATTCTTTAGCTCTTATGATTAAACGCAATGGAACAACTATAATTCCTAAAGGTGATACTATGATTTTAGCGAAAGATACATTAATACTTAGTGTTCCTTCATACGAACCATCAGGGCAGGAGAATCTAAAAGAAATCAAGATACAAAGCACAGATAAATGGTGTAACAAAACAATTCAGGAATTAAATTTACCAGAAAATGTTCTTATTGCTTTAATTAAACGAGGCGAAGATAATTTAATACCCGACGGGAATACATTAATAAAAGAAAATGATTTTGTTGTGTTATATAAATAGGAATTTAAAGTCCATTATTAAAAAAGTACCGCAATCCCTTTGATTACGGCACTTTCAAGTGTTTTATTTAATTGTTTGATTAGAACTTGCCAGCGTTAGCTGCTTCCTCAACGGAAACTGCTACAGCTACTGTAGCACCTACCATTGGGTTATTACCCATTCCGATAAGACCCATCATTTCAACGTGAGCCGGAACTGATGAAGAACCTGCGAACTGAGCGTCTGAATGCATACGTCCTAATGTATCTGTCATACCATATGAAGCTGGACCAGCAGCCATGTTATCCGGATGAAGTGTACGTCCTGTACCACCACCTGATGCTACTGAGAAATACTTCTTACCCTGTTCGATACATTCTTTCTTATATGTACCTGCAACAGGATGCTGGAATCTAGTTGGGTTTGTTGAGTTACCTGTAATAGATACACCAACGTTTTCGTGATGCATGATTGCAACACCTTCCTGTACATCGTCAGCACCGTAACATTTAACAGTTGCACGAAGTCCATCTGAGTAAGCTTTTTCGTAAACAATGTTTAACTTAGCTTCTTTATAATCGTATTTTGTTTCAACGAATGTGAAACCGTTAATTCTTGAGATAATCTGAGCTGCATCTTTTCCAAGACCATTTAAGATAACTCTTAAAGGTTTCTTACGAACCTTGTTAGCTTTTTCAGCGATACCGATAGCACCTTCAGCAGCTGCGAATGATTCATGTCCTGCAAGGAATGCGAAACATTCTGTTTCTTCTTCAAGTAACATCTTTCCTAAGTTACCATGTCCAAGACCTACTTTTCTGTGGTCAGCAACAGAACCAGGAATACAGAAAGCCTGAAGACCTTCACCGATTGCTGCAGCAGCATCAGCAGCTCTTCTACATCCTTTCTTAATAGCAATAGCTGCACCTACTGTATAAGCCCAGCATGCATTTTCAAAACAAATTGGCTGAATCTTTTTAACCTGTTCGTAAACATCTAATCCAGCGTCCTTTGTAATCTTTTCAGCTTCTTCGATAGAAGCGATTCCATAACTATTTAAAACAGAATTAATCTGATCAATTCTTCTTTCATATGATTCAAATAATGCCATTGTTGTTACCTCCTATTCCTTTCTTGGATCGATAATCTTAACAGCGTCATCAACACGTCCATACTGACCCTTTGATTTTTCCCAAGCTGTTGTAGGATCATCACCTTTTTTAATAAAGTCTGTCATCTTTCCAAGATTTACAAACTGGTAACCAATAACTTCATTATCAGCATCAAGAGCGATACCTGTTACATAACCTTCAGCCATTTCAAGGTATCTAACACCTTTAGCCTTTGTTGCGTACATTGTACCAACCTGTGAACGAAGACCTTTACCTAAATCTTCAAGTCCGGCACCAACTACAAGACCATCATCTGAGAAAGCACTCTGTGTTCTACCATATACAATCTGTAAGAATAATTCTCTCATTGCTGTATTGATAGCATCACAAACTAAGTCAGTGTTTAAAGCTTCAAGAATTGTCTTTCCCTGAAGAATTTCAGCTGCCATAGCTGCTGAATGTGTCATACCTGAACATCCGATTGTTTCTACTAATGCTTCTTCAATGATACCTTCTTTAACATTTAAAGTAAGCTTACATGCTCCCTGCTGAGGTGCACACCAGCCTACACCATGTGTAAAGCCTGAAATATCTTCGATTTTTTTTGAATGAACCCATTTTCCTTCTTCTGGAATTGGAGCTGGTTCATGCTTTGCACCCTTAGCTACAGGGCACATCATTTCAACTTCTTTTGAATAAATCATTTGAATAAATACTCCTTTCGAAATATAACCTAGGGAACTATCCCCATATTTTTAGCATAAAACAAGTAATGCTACCCATCTTATGCTATGTATTATTTGTGAGCGTTTAGTCTGCCCACACCTTTGTTTATTTTCTCATAAAATCACAAAATAGTCTATAGTTTTACAAAATCTTTCAAAAAAAAATTGTAACTGCAGGTGTTGTTGTAAGTATAACTATTGTTGGATGAGATATTTCAAGATATCCTACATTAAGTGTACTTGTTACGAGAAATGTTAATGAAAGTCAAATGAAAGACCCCTCTTCAATGATTTTTCATAATATCACTCCTTCAATTTTTATATATAAAATGTATATATTCCTATTTTTTTGCTAATTATGGAACACATTTTCCACATTGTGTAGATATTTTGTAAACAAAAATTATATTTTGTTCATTTTTTTATTCAAATATTGTTTTCATTTCATTAATAAACAATCTTCCTGCCTTTGAAATATATTTTCCTTTTTTAAATGCTACACACATTTTTCTGCTTGTACTTTCTTTTGTTCCCACTTTGTAATATATAGGATGATTTGCATAATTATTAAATTTAATAGCACTTTCAGCAACAAAAGTCACACCCATTCCAGCCACTGCCATTGCAAATCCTGTTGTTGACTGCTGAATTTCCATTATTTCCTCCGGGCTAATTGAATATTCGTCAAACAATTTGTTTACAATCTTTCTAACTCTTTGGTCTTCATTTAATAATATAAATCTTTCATCTTTAAATTCAGACATATCAACTTCTTTTATAGCTTCATCATTCAGTTTTCCTGCAATTATAGTTTCAGGACTAACCTGATAATCTTTCAACTTTTCATTTATAACATTTTCCCTTGGTACCGCTATAACAATTCTTTCTTCAAATATATCTTCTTTTTCAAATAAACTATCATCTATATCACTGTCAGAAAGGAAAATATCAACCGTACCGTCTAAACATTTTCTTTGAATATCCGGAGTTTTTCCTTCTATTATCTGAAAGTTAATTCCGGGATATTTTTTACTATATTCTGTTAACGCATATGGCAAATAACTCAACGAAAAACATGCAGTACTGCCTAATACAATCGTTCCGGTTTTAAGTTCATTTAAATCCGATATTTCTTTTTCAAAACGTTCTTTAGCTTCTATAACTGAACCCGCATACTCTAAATATGATTTGCCAAATTCTGTAAGTTCAATAGGTGATATACTTCTGTCAAATAAAAGTATTCCCCACTTTTTTTCTAATTTATTGATATATGAACTTAAAGCCGGTTGCGAAATTCCAAGTTTCTTTGATGCTTTAGAAAAGCTTTTTTCTTTCGCCACTTCTTTAACATAATAAAATCCTGTATTCTTCATCTTTTTTCTCCATCCTATTGAATATTAAATTATATTTTATCACTAATACGTCAAATCTGTCGAGTATCCTTTGTAGATTCATTAGGTGCATATAAAAGCAGATGGCATCACATTGACACCATCTGCTTTAAAATTTTAATTAATTATTTTGCTGTAATATATCCCTGTGCTGTAAGAAGTTCTGCTGAAAGAACTGCTCCGCCTGCTGCGCCTCTTAAAGTATTGTGAGATAATCCTACAAATTTATAATCATATACTGTATCTTCTCTTAATCTACCTACTGAGATTCCCATACCATTTTCAAAGTTTACATCTAATGAGACCTGTGGTCTGTTATCTTCTTCTAAGTACTGAATAAACTGCTTTGGAGCACTTGGAAGTTCAAGTTTCTGTGGAAGACCACTGAAGTTTCTTAATTTTTCAATTAATTGTTCCTTTGTAGGTTTCTTAGCAAACTTAACAAATACTGCTGCTGTATGTCCATCAAGAACCGGTACTCTGATACACTGAGTTGTTATTATAGGACTTGTAGCCTTTTTAATAACACCATCTTCAATCTTTCCCCAAAGTCTAAGTGGTTCCTGTTCAGATTTTTCTTCTTCACCACCAATAAATGGAATTATGTTTCCTTCCATTTCCGGCCAGTCTTTAAATGTTTTACCTGCACCTGAAATTGCCTGATATGTTGTTGCTACAACTTCTGTAGGTTCAAATTCCTTCCATGCTGTAAGAACTGGTGCATAACTCTGTATTGAGCAATTAGGCTTAACTGCTACGAAACCTCTCTTTGTGCCAAGTCTTTCTTTCTGGTATTTAATAACTTCATAATGTTCAGGATTAATTTCAGGAACAACCATTGGTACATCAGGTGTCCATCTATGTGCACTATTATTTGAAACTACAGGTGTTTCTGTTTTAGCGTAAGCTTCTTCAATAGCTTTAATTTCATCCTTTGACATATCTACTGCACTAAACACAAAGTCAACTGTTGAAGCTACTGCTTCTACTTCATTAACATTATGAACAATCATGTTCTTAACTTTTTCAGGCATAGGTGTTGTCATTTTCCATCTATCGCCTACAGCTTCTTCGTATGTTTTCCCTGCTGAACGTGGGCTTGCAGCTAATGTTGTAACTTCATACCAAGGATGATCTGCAAGTAAAGTTATAAATCTCTGTCCTACCATTCCTGTTGCGCCTAAAACGCCAACCTTTAATTTCTTTTCCATATGACCTCTCCATTTTTTTATTTTTGGTGATTAATCCACCCATATATTATGAACAATCAGATGTATTATTTATTTAGTATAAATCTGACCAATCATCATCACTGTTAGAATCTACATCTGTAGAATTACTATTGTTACTATTATCATTTAATACATCATCTGAAGAATCATTTTTTTTATCATTTGATGAACCATCTTTATCTCCATCAAAGAATATATCTTCAGCTGAATTATTTCCATTACCATTGTTATTAATCTTTGCTGTTTCCTGTTCTGTAGTTGTTTCTTTCTCTTTATCAGTATTTTTTGTGATAACTTCAGTCGTTGTAACTTTCTTGTTATTGCTTTCACTTTCTTTTAAAGAATTAAATCCAACTATTCCTGCTAACGCAATTACTATTACTGCTAACGCAATTACTATTACTATTACGCAAACAAGTACTATACTACTTCTTTTTTTCATATTGTCATTTCTCCTACAATTATATGTCTTGTTTCTCAATTAAGTCAGATGCCGATTATGGGAAACTTTTTTATAGCAAATGAATTTTGCTCATTTTTCCTAATATCAGATTATTTTTCTATGGAAACAGTTGTTTCTTCCACAGTCAATGTTTCTTCGTTAAGAAGCGATTCATCTTCTAACTGTTTTTGTCTTTCTTCTAACTTTTTCCGGTATTCTTCATCATATTTTTGTACTGATGTTTTATATGTATCGCTCATACAATATATTTCTACCTGCATAATTCCATAGCATAAAAGTATAACAACTAAAATACCTATAAACCCTGAAACAGGATTATGTTTTCTAAATACCGGAATGTTATCTATATATTTAAAATCTGACAAAAATAATGCCGGACTTAATACTGCAACGAGAATAAATACATATTTAAATATCTCTAAAACAACATCTAGTGGTTCAAATTTAAGTGATGTAAATTCTCCATATAAACTAAATAACACATATGAAATAACTAATACATAATATAACAATGCCGGAATCATCTTATAAGACTTTCCTGAGCGGAATCCAAACAATTTGACATTGTCATATTTCTGTGGATTTTCAAGTCTGTTACGTTTATTATCATACTTTTTATAAATGTCCCTGTTATTCGCTGTTCTGTATGGTTTATATTTTTTTGTCATTGACTCTCCTAACAATCATTAAATCTGATTAAATATTAATGCCAACAAAAATATTAACAATTAACTTTTAAGATGTCAAAAAGTTCTTCTTTCCGACAATACGGTTATTATAACCACTTTACAATGAAATGTAAATAATTAGTTCACGTATTTAAGATTTAATCTAATAATTAATTGACAACAATTTTATCATTTTGTATTATATATAGGTGTGACACGCTTCTGTGGCTCAGTTGGTAGAGCGACGCACTCGTAATGCGTAGGCCACGGGTTCGAATCCCGTCAGGAGCTGATTAAAAGGCTATCAGATTTACTATTATCTGATAGCCTTTATAAGTTTCATTTATAATTTTTTTATTAACTCTTTACCCATATCGGTTATATCACCTAATACGTCTCCATAAATTCCTACTGAACCTTTTGTATTTGATCCTCTTCCTCTGTTCGTTTCTGATAGAACAGCCTTATATATAACTGCTCCTGCTCCTAAATTTGTCGGTGGTGTAAAATAATCTAACCACTGATCTGCAAATGTTCCACCTACTGCATCAATTGCTCCTTTAATAAAACCCATTTTTCTGTTCCTTTCATGTAATTATTTTGTATCTTTGTTTATCCATCTCATCCCGTTATTTAAAATATATCATTTTATTTTATATTTATATTCATTCTACAGAAAAAATAAAACCCAATACAATTATATTCTTTTATATCATTTGTAACCTTAAAAGTCAATTTTAATTGCCGTTTGCATCCATATTTGCTATAGTAACAAGTACAGACTTTTAGTAGCAAAATAAAGGAGAATTTGCATGATAGCAATTAATGTGATTAGTAAAAACGAATTTATGAACGCAATTTTTATAAAAGATACATTTGACTATATGTTGGTAAGCGAATTAGAATTAACAACAATCAACACTTTCTCTGTTGACGGGCGTATTAACAAAGATTTTATTAAAAAAAATGAACTTGAAGAACCTGAAGACGATTTCATCTCATGGGGAAGTATCAGACATATATGTTTTGAAATTATCAAAGGGAAAAACGCTCCATTAAAATTTAAAATCACATTAAAACTTCCTAATTCTTATATTGAAAAAATGTTAACTTCTGTTGATACTAACATTGAAGCTTCGCAGGTTTTAGGAATGTACATACATATTAATTATGAAAACAACAAGTTAAATGTTATTACAGGTACCTCCTTAAGTATATTTACAATGGACAAGTCCATTGATAAATTCTGGGATAAACAAATTACTACTTTACTAAATCAGCATTTCGAACTTGAAATCGAATAAATTATAAATTCAATACAATTTTAAAACTCATAAACACATCTTCTCGCGCATTTGTTAGCACTCTTTTTTATCGAGTGCTAATTTTCTCTTGACTTTTACATTTGACCTGTCTAAAATATATATCAAGCGTAAAAATTATGGTGAATGCAAATACTTCGGAATTGTGAAAATTGATAAAATAAAAAGAAATAGTATTTGCAAACACTAATAGATTTATATAAAGGAGTGATATATATGGCAGCTACAAAAGGTAGTTTATCTATTAACAGTGAAAATATTTTCCCAATTATAAAGAAATGGTTATACTCTGATCACGATATATTTTTCAGAGAACTTATTTCTAATGGTTGCGATGCAATTACAAAATTAAAAAAATTATCTCTTATCGGAGAATACGAATTTAAAGATGACGAAGAAAGTGAACTTAAAGTTCAGGTTATAGCCAATGCTAAAGACAAGACATTAACATTTATCGATAACGGTATCGGTATGACAGCTGAGGAAATTGATGAATACATCAATCAGATTGCTTTCTCAGGTGCTGAAGCATTTCTTGAGCAATACAAAGACAAAACTAACGAAGACCAGATTATCGGTCATTTTGGTTTAGGTTTCTATTCTGCTTTTATGGTTGCAGATAGAGTTACTATTGAGTCTCTTTCTTATAAAGAAGGTTCTAAGGCTGTAAAATGGGAATGTGAAAATGGTCTCGAATTTTCTATGGATGACTGCGATAAAACAGACAGAGGTACAAAGATTACTTTATATTTAAATGATGATAGCTTAGAATTTGCAAATGAGTTCAAAGCACGTGAAATCATTCACAAGTACTGTTCTTTTATGCCTGTTGAAATATTCCTTTCTAACCCAAACGCTGAACCAGAATATGATACAATTCCTGAATCAGAAGTAACTGACAAAGATACAGTAATTGAAACTATTGTTGAAGAAGCTAAAACTGAAGAAAAAGAAAATGAAGATGGAACTAAAGAGGTTGTAGAGGTTTCTCCTGCTACTACTAAAGCTAAAATCCTTAAAAGACCTAAGAGCATTAGTAATCCCGTTCCACTTTGGACAAAGCATCCAAATGAGTGCACTGAAGAAGAATACAGACAGTTCTATCATGAAGTATTTATGGATTATAAGGAACCTTTATTCTGGATTCATTTAAATATGGATTATCCATTTAACTTAAAGGGTATTCTTTACTTCCCTAAGATTAATACTGAATTCGAATCTGTAGAAGGTGTTATCAAATTATATAACAATCAGGTATTTATTGCTGATAACATTAAAGAAGTTATTCCTGAATTTTTAATGGTATTAAAGGGTGTAATCGATTGTCCTGACCTTCCACTTAACGTATCAAGAAGTGCTCTTCAGAACGATGGATTCGTTAAGAAGATTTCCGATTACATTACTAAGAAGGTTGCTGATAAGCTTTCAGGAATGTGCAAAACAGATAAAGAAAATTACGAAAAATACTGGGATGACATTTCACCATTCATTAAATATGGATGCCTTAAAGATGAAAAATTCTGTGAGAAGATGTCTGACTATGTTTTATTTAAAAATATTGACGATAAATTCCTTACATTTAAAGAATGCTTAGAAAAAAATAAAGAAGCTCACGAAAACACAATCTTCTATACAACTGACCCTGTTCAGCAAAGTCAGTACATTAATATGTATAGAAACGAAAATATAGATGTTGTTATTTTGAAAGATGCTATCGACCAGCCATTTATAACACAATTAGAGCAAAAAAATGAAAATGTAAAGTTTGTTCGTATTGATGCTGAATTAACAAATACTTTCAAAGAAGAAGTTAATGAAGATGAATTAAAAGAAATGACTGACAAATTAACTGAAGCATTTAAGAAAGCTTTAAACAGAGATACTCTTGATGTTAAGGTTGAAAAGATGAAAGATTCTTCTATTTCTTCTATGATTACTTTATCAGAAGAAAGCCGTCGTATGCAGGACATGATGAAGATGTACGGAATGGCAGGAATGGATCCTTCAATGTTTGGTGGTGCAGGTGAAACTCTGGTTCTTAATTCAAACAACAACCTTGTTAAATATATCATTGATAATCCTGAGGGAGAAAATACTGATTTAATTTGCAAGCAGTTATACGACCTCGCAATGATTAGTCATACACCTCTTAATCCAGAATCAATGACAGCTTTTATCGAAAGAAGCAACAAGATTCTTGAAATCATAACTAAGTAATATTATTTAACAACATATTTTATTAGAAAAAAAATTAGTAATTTAATTATTTATCCAATAATAAATGGACACTTTTTTGTATGCCCCTTAAAAGTACAACAAAAATTAAACTTTTAAGAGCAAATCATTTTAAGTGTCCATTTTATTATTCGTTAATTTATAATATCACATTTAAACATTTCTTCTATTGCATTATTAAAATGAATTAAGTCATTTGCTTTCTTGATTCGTTTCCAATTCTTTTCATAATTCTCAAATAGTGGTGACATATATCTCCATGCTTCTTTCATCTTAAATAAAAGATTTCTATCACCGCTCATTACTTCTTTATAATCATTATATATAATTTCATTAAATCTATACAATTTTTCTTTAGTGACTCTCTCACCACCTCGTATTTCAGAAAAAATATTTGGATTAGTAATTGCTCCACGACCAATCATTACACTATCTATGTTTGGAAATCGTTTTATAATTTTATTATAATCATCTACGCTATTTACATCACCATTGTAACAAAGTTTATTTTTGCTGTTTTCATAAGCATACTCAAAAACTTCTAAATTAGGAGTGTTATTATAAAAATCTTCTCTCACTCTTGGATGTATAATTAATTCCTTTAAATTATATTTATTATATATTTCGAGTATTTCGTAAAATTCTTCCGGCTCATACATTCCGATTCGCGTCTTTACTGATATTTCCATCCCTGACTCATTTACCATTTTATCAAGCAAAATATCTAAATCTTCAAGATTTTTCAAAAGGCCTGAGCCACGTCCTTTTGATACTACTGTTCCTGACGGACAGCCTGCATTTATATTAACCTCTGTATATCCGTAATCTTTTAATTTACTCATTGCACTAAGTGCCTGATCAGTCTGTTTTGTCATAAGCTGAGGAATCAAAACATTTATTTTATTATTTTGCGGATTTATATCTCTTACTTCTTTATTAGAAAATTTTTTATTCTGACTTGTACCTATAAACGGTGCAAAAAATTTATCCGGTTGTTCAAATACTGCCGCTAAGGCATTTCTATATATGTATCCTGTTATTCCTTCTAATGGTGCTAAATATAATTTCATTTTTCTTCCTTTTATCTCAATGCCAGGACTTTATATGCATAATACACGAAGCTGCTTTAATCCTAACATTAATTTAATTTTTTAATCCACGAACCATTATATTATATTGCAGAATATTTTCAAATAATAATTTCTATATGATTATGTAAATATCTGCACATAAAAAATCCTTATTATATTGTAACGATTTTGTTTTATTTTTTGTTATATTTTACTTTTATATGTTGTTATATGTTGTTATATTTTTGCTTTATTAAATTTAATCCATTTGTAAAATTATGTAATAACTTTCTAAATATAAATTTTAATTAAAATACATTATTATATGCATAGCTTCAAAACATCTACTCTACAAATATATATTTGAAAAACTACTGTTATAATGCTATAATTTTAAAGATGTCTTAGCGCAATATATAACAAAAACGATTCAGAAATTTGTTTATACCAAAAAGATTTTCATCAATTTGTTTATTGTAATATATTTGTAAGATGTAAATACAAAAAAAGAAATGAGGAATTACATATGAAATTATGGGGAGGCCGTTTCACAAAAGAAACAAATAAATTAGTACATAATTTTAATGCGTCATTATCATTTGACCAGAAATTTTATAAACAGGATATTCAGGGAAGTATTGCTCATGTGACCATGCTTGCAAAGCAGGGTATTATTGAAGAATCAGATAAAGTTGCAATTATTAACGGATTAAATAGCATTTTGACTGATATTGAAAACGGACATTTAGAGTTTACTCCTGAGCATGAAGATATTCACAGCTTTGTTGAGGCTCACCTTATTGAAAGAATCGGTGACCCTGGTAAAAAATTGCACACAGGAAGAAGCCGTAATGACCAGGTTGCTTTAGATATGAAATTATATGTCCGTGATGAAGTAGTTGAACTTGACTCATTATTAAAAACTTTACTTTTGTCTATAATGAAAGTTATGGAAGAAAACACTGAAACTTTTATGCCGGGATTTACTCATTTGCAGAAAGCCCAGCCGGTAACTTTAGCTCATCACTTTGGCGCATATTTTGAAATGTTTAAAAGAGACCGAAGCAGATTAACAGATATTTATGACCGTATGAATTATTGTCCTTTAGGTGCAGGTGCATTAGCTGGAACAACATATCCTCTTGATCGTGAATACACTGCTTCTTTGCTTAATTTTGATGGTCCGACATTAAATAGTATGGATTCCGTTTCTGACAGGGATTATGTAATTGAATTGATGTCTGCATTATCTACAATTATGATGCATTTAAGCAGATTTTGTGAAGAGATTATCATATGGAATTCTAACGAATACAGATTTGTAAATATTGACGATTCTTATAGTACAGGTTCAAGCATTATGCCTCAGAAAAAGAATCCTGATATTGCTGAATTAATTAGAGGAAAGACAGGACGTGTTTATGGTGCTCTCACTTCTATTCTTACTACAATGAAGGGAATTCCTCTTGCTTACAACAAAGATATGCAGGAAGATAAAGAATTTGCATTTGACGCAATTGACACTACAAAAGGTTGTATCGCATTATTTACAGGAATGATTGATACTATGACATTCAATAAGCAGGTTATGGAAAGTAGCGCTAAAAACGGATTTACTAACGCTACAGACGCTGCTGATTATTTAGTAAATCATGGAGTTCCATTTAGAGATGCTCACGGTATTGTTGGACAACTTGTTTTATTCTGCGAAGGCAAAGGTATTTCTCTTGACGATATGACATTAGACGAATTTAAAGCTATCAGTCCAGTATTTGAAGAAGATATATATGATGCAATCAGTCTTAAAACATGTGTTGATAAGCGTTTAACAATTGGTGCTCCTGGTAAGGAAGCAATGGATAAAGTAATCGCTATTAACAAAGAATATTTAAGTAAATAAAAGAATTTATTTTAATAAAAAACTGAGGTTTGAATCCATCCCATTGGATTAACCTCAGTTTTTTTAGCAATTATATGATACCTAAGTTTGTAACTAAGTTTTTTCATAAAAATATAGGCTCTACTATTTATCAAAATATCTTAATCTACATTGTGTACATTTACATCAAGCTGATTAAATGGAATTGAAATTCCTGCTTTATCAAAAGAAACACGTATATTTTCGTTTAAATAAAATTTGCAATCCCAATAATATTCAGTAGGTACCCACACTCTAACTTCCATTATAATTGCACTGTCTGCTAAATTTTTAACAACTACTGCGTTTGCCTCATCGTGCATTATATTAGAATAACTGTTCATCACTCTTTCGAGTTCTTTACGTGCAAGTTCTATATTATCATCATATCCTATACCAACCTCAACATCCACTCTTCTTTTTTCATTCATTGAATAATTGGTCAAAATACTATTTGACAACGTTCCATTCGGTAATTTTACAGATTTGTTATCTACTGTTTTTAATGATGTATAGAATATATCAATTTTGTAAACTGTTCCTTCAACTCCATTTGATTCTATATAATCTCCTACAGTAAACGGCTTCATAATTAAAATCATAACGCCACCTGCAAAATTTGATAAACTTCCTTCAAATGCAAGACCTATTGCTAAACCTCCGGAAGCAACAATTGCTGCAAATGATGTTGTTTCTATACCGATCTGTCCACAAATTGTAATTGCAAGTATGATGTATAGAGTAACCTTTAATACTGAATGAATAAATTTCGCTACACCTTCATCTGCTGATGATTTGGCAAATATTCTATCTACAAACTTAAGAATAAATTTAATTATAAATTTCCCAATTACAAATATAATTACTGCAATAATTATATCTATACCAAAGGCTACCGCTTTATCTATTAAATCACTGCCAATCTGTGATAATTTGCTCACGTCCTTTGATAATTGTTCAATATTGTCTGATACACTTTCTACTTCTTCTTGAGTAGCACTAGCTAACAAATTCATATTCTTTTTCTCCTTTCCGTTATAAATTATATATGGTTAACATATTCCCAATCATCCATAAATATATACCTAAAAAGTCACAAAAAGCCTCAGACTAATTAAACATTAATTATCCAAGGCTTTTTAATAATGTGATCAATAATTTTTTAAGTATTAATACCGTATAACAAACAGTAATTTATCACATTAAATTTTGCTTTATTATTTTACAATACGTACTTTAATTACGCCTTCAATTGCTTCAATTTTTTCAACTAATTCAGCAGTAGCTTTGCTATCTAAATCCATAATTGTGTAAGCGTAATCTCCTCTTGATTTGTCAACCATATCTGAAATATTCATACCTTCAGCAGCAACTGCAGATGAAAGCTGACCAATCATGTTTGGAATATTTTTATGACAAATTGTAATTCTTGTAACCTTGTCACATACACCTAAATCACATTTTGGATAATTTACAGAATTAATAATATTTCCGTTTTCAATGAAATCTTTTAATTCTTTAACTGCCATTACAGCACAATTATCTTCTGACTCTTCAGTTGAAGCGCCAAGATGTGGTGTAGCAATAACATTCTTTGCCTTAGCTATCTTAGCATTAGGGAAGTCTGTTACATATCTCTTTACTTTACCTGATTCTAATGCTGCAATCATGTCATCATCACATACAAGTAAATCTCTTGCAAAGTTAAGAATTACAACTCCATCTTTCATCATAGCGATTGTGTCTTTGTTAATCATTTCTCTTGTATCATCTAATAATGGTGTATGAACAGTGATGAAATCACATTCTTTGTAAATTTCTTCTCTTGTATTTACATGTTTAACTTCACTTGATAATCTCCAAGCTCCATCTACTGAGATAAATGGATCATAACCATATACTTCCATACCAAGTTCTGTAGCTGCATTTGCAATTAAACTGCCAATAGCACCAAGTCCAATAACTCCAAGTTTTTTACCCATAATTTCATTTCCGGCAAAATTCTTTTTAGCTTTTTCCATTGTCTTGTTGATGTTTTCGTCTTCTTTATTGTTTTCAACCCATTTATTTCCGCCAATAATATCTCTTGATGCAAGAAGCATTCCGCATAATACTAATTCCTTAACACCATTTGCATTAGCACCCGGAGTATTAAATACAACAACACCCTTTTCTGCACACTTGTCTAAAGGAATATTGTTAACCCCTGCACCTGCTCTTGCAACTGCTAAAAGATTATCAGATAATTCCATATCATGCATTGCTGCACTTCTTACTAATACTGCATTTGCTTCTTCAAAATTATCTGTAAATTCGTAATTATCTGTAAATTTGCTTGTTCCTACTTTCGAAATAGGATTTAAACAATTAACCTTAACCATTTTTCCTTCTCCTTATTATGCGTTTTCTTTTTCAAATTTTTCCATAAATTCAACTAATGCCTTAACACCTTCGATTGGCATAGCATTGTAAATACTTGCTCTCATACCACCAACTGTTCTATGTCCTTTAAGATTTTCAAGTCCGGCAGCTTTAGCTTCTGCTACAAATTTAGCATCTAAATCAGCATCACCTGTTACAAAAGGTACATTCATAAGTGAACGGTCTTTTGGAACAACTGTACCCTTAAATAATTTGCTATTATCAAGGAAATCATAAAGAATCTTAGCCTTTTCTTCGTTACGTTTCTTCATTGCATCAAGGCCACCCATCTTCTTAATCCATTTAAATACTTTTCCACAAATATAAATTCCATAGCATGGAGGTGTATTGTAAAGTGATCCTGCATCTGCCTGTGTTTTCCACTGAAGCATTGTTGGAACTGTGCTATCAACTTCCTCAGGAATTAAATCTTCTCTAATAATCGCAATAACAACACCTGCTGGTCCAACGTTCTTCTGAACACCACCATAAATTACACCATACTTTGATACATCAACAGGTTCTGATAAGAAACATGAAGATACATCAGCTACTAATGTATGTCCTTTTGTATTTGGTAATTCATGATACTTTGTACCATAAATAGTATTGTTTTCACAAATGTATACGTAATCAACATCATCATCAATATCTAAATCGCTACAATCAGGAATATATGAGAATGTCTTATCTGCTGATGAAGCAACTCTTTGTACTTCAAGATACTTTTCTGCTTCTGCAGCAGCTTTCTTAGCCCACTGTCCTGTTACGATGTAAGCAGCCTTGCCATTCTTCTTTAAGTTCATTGGTACTGCAGCGAACTGCTGTGATGCACCACCCTGAAGGAATAATACTTTATAATTATCAGGAATACCCATTAAATCTCTAATGTCCTGTTCTGCTTCATCAATAATCTGCTGGAACATTTTTGAACGATGGCTCATTTCCATTACGCTCATTCCACATCCCTTATAATCTAACATTTCATCTGCTGCTTCTTTTAATACTTCTTCTGGTAATACAGCAGGTCCTGCTGAAAAATTGTATACTCTTGCCATTTCTTTCTATTTCCTCCTAATTTTTATATATACTGTCTCTTAGCAGTCATATCCCTTTGCAGCTAAATCTTCTTCAGAAAAAGCTTCGCTAATTGATGTATTAGCCGGTACCATTGGGAATACCTTATCATCGCTGTCAATCTGACAATCTATTACACAAGGAATATTTAATTCAATTGATTCTTTTAAAGCATTTTTGAATTCATCAATTGTTGTACATTTGTATGCTTTTGCACCCATTCCTTCTGAAATCTTAACAAAATCAACCTGATCATCTAATACCGTATTTGAATAACGTTTACCATAGAATAATGTCTGCCACTGTCTAACCATACCTAATACATGGTTATTAATTACAATCTGAATAATTGGAATATTATAACGTGTTGCTGTAGCAATTTCATTCATATTCATTCTGAAACATCCATCACCTGCAATATTAACACAGATTCTGTCTTTATTTGCCATCTTAGCACCTATGCAGGCGCCAACACCATATCCCATTGTACCAAGACCACCTGATGTAATTAACTGTCTTGTTTCTTTATATTTATAGAACTGTGCAGCCCACATCTGATGCTGTCCAACATCAGTTGTTACAATTGCATCACCATTTGTTATTTCATATAATGCATCAATAATTGACGGACCATTTAATGTTGTTTTGTCTAATGCTAATGGATATTTGTTCTTTAATTCTCCAACTTCATCCATCCATTCTTTATGATTCTGCTTTTCTAACTTTGTGTTTAATCTCTTAAGTATTTCATTTGCATCACCTATAATGCTTGCATCTGTCTTAACATTCTTATTAATTTCAGTTGGATCAATGTCAATATGTATAATTTTTGCATCCGGTGCAAAGCTATTTGGATTACCAACAACTCTATCACTAAATCTTGCACCAATAACAATTAATAAATCGCATCGTGTTACACCAAAGTTAGATGCCTTTGTTCCATGCATACCAATCATACCTGTATAACGTGCATTTGTTCCTTCAATTGCACCTTTACCCATTAAAGTGTCACAAACAGGTGTATCAATTATGTCTGCAAATTTTCTAAATTCATCCTGTGCTCCGGAAGCTACTAATCCGCCTCCGGCAATGATAAATGGCTTATTTGATTCTTTGATTAATTCTACAACCTTATCAACATCTTCTTCTTTGATTGTATCTGTATATGGTTCAATTGCCTTAGGTGTCTGTTTTGTATATTCAGTTTTATTAGCTGTTACATCCTTTGTAATATCAACCAATACCGGACCCGGTCTTCCTGATTTAGCAATTGTAAATGCTCTTCTAATTGTATCTGCTAAATCTTCAATTTCCTTTACTATAAAATTATGCTTTGTAAATGGCATTGTTGCACCTACAATATCAATTTCCTGGAAAGAATCTTTTCCAAGTCCTGATTTAGCAACATTTGCTGTTATTGCAACAATTGGAATTGAATCCATATATGCTGTAGCAATCCCTGTAACAAGGTTTGTTGCTCCAGGGCCTGATGTTGCCATACAAACACCAACCTTACCTGTTGATCTTGCATAACCGTCTGCCGCATGTGCAGCTCCCTGTTCATGGGATGTTAATATATGTGTAATTTCATCTGAATGTTTATAAAGAGCATCATAAATATTAAGAATTGTTCCACCAGGATAACCAAAAACTGTATCAACACCCTGTTCTTTCAAACATTCAACAACTATTTCTGAACCTGTTAATTGCATATTTTTACCCTCTCTTTTTATTTCTTTATTTCTAAAATTGCGCCTCTGTTTCCTGAAGTTACCATAGATGCATATCTAGCAAGATATCCTGTTGTAACCTTAGGTTCTCTTGGCTGCCATTTTGCTTTTCTTGTTGCCATTTCTTCATCAGAAACGTCAATGTTTAATGTCATTTCAGGAATATTAATCTTTATAATATCTCCTTCTTCAACTAATGCTATAGGACCACCTACGGCTGCTTCCGGTGAAACATGTCCGATAGATGCACCTCTTGAAGCACCTGAGAAACGTCCGTCTGTAATCAATGCAACAGATGAACCTAATCCCATACCTGCAATGGCAGATGTTGGATTTAACATTTCTCTCATACCAGGGCCACCCTTTGGTCCTTCATATCTAATAACAACAACATCACCAGGAACAATCTTTCCACCTTTAATAGCTGCGATTGCATCTTCTTCACAGTCAAATACTCTTGCAGGTCCTTCATGAACCATCATTTCATCAACAACTGCTGAACGTTTTACAACACCACCATCCGGTGCAAGATTTCCCTTTAATACTGCAAGACCACCTGTCTTACTGTATGGATTATCTAATGGTCTGATAACTTCAGGGTTCTTGTTAACCGCCCCCTTAATATTTTCTCCAACTGTCTTTCCCGTAACTGTCATGCAATCTAAGTTAAGAAGTCCTGCTTCTGCTAACTCATTCATAACTGCATATACACCACCGGCTTCATTCAAATCTTCCATATATGTAGGACCTGCCGGTGCTAAATGACATAAGTTAGGTGTTCTTTCACTTATTGGATTAGCAAATGAAATATCAAAATCGAATCCAATTTCATGAGCGATTGCAGGCAAATGAAGCATACTGTTTGTTGAGCATCCAAGTGCCATATCTACTGTTAATGCGTTTAAGATTGCATCCTTTGTCATAATATCTCTTGGCTTAATATCTTTTTCAAGCAATTCCATAACCTTCATACCGGCATGTTTTGCAAGTTTAATTCTTTCTGAATATACAGCCGGGATTGTTCCGTTTCCTTTAAGTCCCATACCTAATGCTTCTGTTAAACAGTTCATTGAATTTGCTGTATACATACCTGAACATGAACCACATGTAGGACATACATTCTGTTCAAATTCTTTTAATTCATCTAATGTAATATTTCCGGCTGCCTGAGCACCTACTGCTTCAAACATAGAAGATAAACTTCTCTTCTTTCCTTTAACATGACCTGCAAGCATTGGTCCACCTGAAACAAATACTGTTGGAACATTAATTCTTGCTGCAGCCATTAATAATCCGGGAACATTCTTATCACAGTTAGGAATCATAACTAATGCATCAAACTGATGTGCTAACGCCATCGCTTCTGTTGAATCTGCAATCAAATCCCTTGTTACAAGGGAATATTTCATTCCTGTATGTCCCATTGCAATACCATCACATACTGCGATAGCCGGGAACATAATAGGTGTACCACCTGCCATAGCAACACCCATTTTAACTGCATTTGCTATTTTATCCAGATTCATATGACCTGGTACAATTTCATTGTATGAACATACGATACCAACTAATGGTCTGTTCATTTCTTCTTCAGTAAGCCCCAGAGCATTGAATAATGATCTGTGTGGAGCCTGCTGTAATCCTTTTGTTACTGCATCACTCTTCATAACTGCCTCCTATATATTCTATATTCTTTCACAGATGCAATCGCCCATTTCTTTACATCCAACCATCTGCATCCCATCAGACATAATATCAATTGTACGAATTCCATCTTCTAATACTTTCTGTACTGCATCTTCAACTGCCTTAGCTTCTTCATCTAAATCAAATGAATATCTAAGCATCATAGCAGCTGAAAGAATTGTTGCAATTGGGTTAGCCTTGTTCTGTCCTGCAATATCAGGTGCAGCTCCATGACTTGGTTCATATAATCCAAATTTGCCTTCTGCAAGACTTGCTGATGAAAGCATTCCAATTGAACCTGTTACCATACTTGCCTCATCTGATAAAATATCACCAAACATATTCTCAGTAACAACTACATCAAACTGTGCAGGATCTTTAACTAACTGCATTGCACAGTTATCAACAAGCATATGTGTTAATGTTACTTCTGGATAATCCTTTGCTACTTCTGTGACTACCTTATCCCAAAGTCTTGATGAATCTAAAACATTTGACTTATCAACGCTAATAACGCTCTTGCGTCTCTTCATTGCAATTTCAAATGCTTTAATAGCGATTCTTCTAATTTCGTTTTCGTCATATTTTAAAGTATCAATGGCTGTCATTACGCCATTAACTTCTTCTGTCTTTCTTTCACCAAAATAAAGACCACCTGTTAATTCTCTAACAATTATCATGTCAAATCCGGCATCTGCTACAGATTCTTTTAATGGGCATGCACCCTTTAATTCTTTATATAAATAAGCAGGTCTTAAATTTGCAAATAGACCTAAGCCTTTTCTAATTGCAAGCAACCCTGCCTCTGGTCTAAGATGTGGTGGTAAATCATACCAACTATCCTTTCCCACGACACCTCCGACAGCTCCAAGAAGTACTGCATCACTAGCTTTCGCTGTTGCCAATGCTTCATCTGTAAGTGGCACTCCGTGTTTGTCGATTGAAACTCCACCCATATCAACTTCAGTATAACTGAAAGAATGACCAAATTTCTTACCGACAGTGTCGAGAACCTTCTGTGCTTCTGCTACAATTTCGGGTCCAATTCCATCACCTGGAATAACTGCAATATTAAAATCCATTGCTCTGTCCTCTCTTTTTCTTAGTATCTTGTAACGTTTTTAATATGTATAAAGATCCACGTTAACTTTTACATTTTATCGCAAATACGACATTTTTTCAACCATACATATATATCTATTTTCTTGATATATATTAATTATGTTATTTTATTTTCTGCTTACTTTTTTGTTATACACATGGCTCCGCCATTTATAACCACCTCAAATCCGCTTTGCTTCTTTTCGGTGATTATACATTTGCCAAACACTTTCTGATGCTTGAGTTTTGTTATACACATGGCTCCGCCATTTATAACCACCTCAAATCCGCTTCGCTTCTTTTCGGTGATTATACA